>NZ_JBOZRT010000118.1:0-57535 GCF_050789165.1 Azospirillum sp. | reverse complement strand
TCGGCGAAGCGCTCATCATGACAGCGCTCGGCCTTGCCGTCGCCATCCCCGCCACCTTCGGCTACAACGCCCTGGTTCGCGGCAACAAGTCGATCACGCGGCCGCGCGGCCCGCCGGGTGGAGGCCTGAGCCCATGGAAACCCGCGCCAGCTACATCCTGGTCGGCAGCTTCGTGCTGACCCTGATCGCCGGGCTGTTCGGCTTCACCGTGTGGGTCGCCAAGATCCAGCTGGAGGAGTCGCGCCAGCCCTACCGCATCTATTTCACCGGCTCGGTCACCGGTCTGCAGACCGGCAGCCCGGTGCGCTACCAGGGCATCCCCATCGGCACCGTCACCGACCTGCGCCTGGACCCGGAG
This sequence comes from Azospirillum sp., assembly GCF_050789165.1. Classification (NCBI taxonomy): domain Bacteria; kingdom Pseudomonadati; phylum Pseudomonadota; class Alphaproteobacteria; order Rhodospirillales; family Azospirillaceae; genus Azospirillum; species Azospirillum sp. Next base: position 57,177 of record NZ_JBOZRT010000118.1, on the reverse strand, counting down.
AACGTGTCGCGCGTGCGCGTCACCATCGAGGTGGCCGCCGACACGCCGATCAAGACCGACTCCATCGCCTCGCTGGAGGTGCAGGGCGTCACCGGTGGCGCCTACGTGCAGATCACCGGCGGCACGCCGGAGAGCAAGCTGCTGCGCGAGACCGAGCACAAGGGGATCCCGGTCATCCAGTCCCGCCCCTCGACCCTGGCGACGGTGGTGGACGCGGCGCCGCAGATCCTCGCCCGCGTGCTCGACCTGACCGACCGCCTGTCCGCCGGGCTGATGAGCCCGGAGAACCTGCAGGCGCTGACCCAGACGCTGGACAACGCCCGCCGGGTCAGCGGCGACGTCGCCGCGGCCACCCAGGGCCTGGACGGCACGGTGCGCGAGCTGACCGGCCTGCTGGCCGAGCTGAACCGCACCGCGCAGACGGTCGGCCCGCACCTCGACCAGACGGTGGTGCAGGCCGGCAAGAGCATGCAGACGGTGACGGCCGACTTGCACGAGCTGACCGGTTCGCTGAAGCAGGCGTCGGCGCAGCTGAACGCCATGGTGACCGAGAACCGGCAGCCGGTGCGCGACTTTGCGCAGACGGGGCTGTATGAGATAACGCTGCTCGTCACCCAGTTGCGCGACCTGTCGGCGCAGATCGGCCGCGTGGTGGGGCGCATCGAGAACGATCCGTCGAACTTCCTGTTCGGCGGCACCCGCAACGGCGTGGAGATCCGCGGACGATGATGGTTGCGCGTTTTGGCCTGCTGGCGGCGCTGACGCTCGCGCTGGGCGCCTGCGCCGGGGCGCTCAGCTCGCCCCCGGCCAAGCTCTACACGCTGAACCCGGCCACGCAGGCCGATCCGTCGCTGCCGCAGGCGGGCTTCCAGCTGCTGGTGGAGACGCCGGTGGCCGGCGCCGGGCTCGACACCCAGCGAATCGCCGTGGAGAAGTCCGCGACCGCCATCGACTACCTCTCCGAGTCGGCATGGACGGACCGCGCGCCGGCGATGATCCAGGGGCTGATCGTCCAGTCCTTCGAGGACAGCCGCAAGATCGTCTCGGTCGGGCGCGACAGCGTCGGCCTGCGCTCCGACTTCGTGCTGCGCAGCGAGCTGCGCGACTTCGAGGCGGAGTACTCGACGCCGGGCGCCGCGAACCCCGACCGCGTGCACGTCCGCATCGCCGCCAAGCTGGTCGGCATGCCGCGCCGGACCATCGAGGCCGGCGAGACCTTCGAGGCGATCGTGCCGATCAGGGACCCCGGCGTGCAGGGCGTGGTCACCGCCTTCGACGCGGCGCTGCGGCAGGTGATGGAGCGCATGGTCGCCTGGACCCTGCGCACCGGCACGGCCATCGCGGCGGGCGGCGGCACGGGGGCCAGCGGGGCGTCGCGGGGGCGGTGAAAAAGGTCATATGTCGTCCTGGCAAAAAACCTTGCCCGGGGGAGTGTTTTGCCTACGTATTGAGGGGTCCGGAACCAGTCGGGTGCCTGCCCCATGATCGACGTGAACGGCCTGCCACGCGACGTGCTCGAGGCGATGGGCGAGGCTGCACGCGAGGTGCGCACCTGCCAGCGGGTGCTGGCCAAGACCGGCGACACCGTGGTCGGCGAGCTGCTGCGCGGGCAGGGCTCGGTGTACGAGTGGAAGCACTACCCGCAGGGCGACGTCTACGACGCCGAGTACCACGCCCAGTACTACTACCACTGCCACCCCGAATCCGAACGGCCGCACGGCGAGCACGGGCATTTCCACACCTTCCTGCGCCCGCTCGGCATGCCCGACGGCATCCGCCCGGCGTTGGTGGAGGATTATGTGCCGCCGGCCGGCGAGAACGACGCGTTGTCGCACCTCATCGGCATCGCCATGGACCCGAGCGGGCGCGCGGTGCGGCTGTTCACCACCAACCGCTGGGTGACCGGCGAGACGTGGTACGCGGCGCCCGACGTGGTGCGCATGCTGGACGGCTTCGTCATCGACCACGCCCGGCCGTCCTGGCCGGCGAACCGCTGGATCACCGCGCTGCTGCGCATGTTCCGCCCGCAGATCGAGGACCTGCTGCACCGGCGGGACGCGGCGATACGCCGCTGGGCCGAGACGCACCCGAACGGCAACGTCTACGAGGATCGCGGCTTGGAAGTCACCTCGCAGACCGCCATTTCCGTGGAGGAACAGCTCGCCGTCATCGAGGGCGCGCTGCGGGCGGTGAGGCGGCGCGCCGCAACCGCCTGTTAACAAAGGTTCAATGCTTCCGCACCATGCTGCGGAGGAATTGACCGGCCGTCCCGCGGCCGGCGGGGAGGCTGTGACAGGAAGGGTCCGCGACCCATGACGGAACATTTGTCGAAGGACGACGTCGTCCGCCTCCTGTCGGATCCGTCCCCGAACACGCGGGCCGATCTGGCGGCGAAGGTGGCGCGCCAGTTCGAGGCGGCCGAGCTTTCGGACAGCGAGCGCACGCTGGCGGAGGAGATCATCCGCGCCATGGCGCGCGATGCCGTGGTGCGCGTCCGCCAATCCTTGGCCGAAAACCTGAAGGCGAGCGCCAACCTGCCGCGCGACGTGGCTCTCACTCTGGCCAAGGACGTCGAGGACGTCGCCATCCCGATTCTCAGCGTCAGTCAGGTGCTGACCGACGCCGACCTGCTGGAGATCGTCCGCTCCGGCACCGGCGCCAAGCAGACGGCCATCGCCGTCCGCCCCAGCGTGTCGCCGCGCGTCGCCGACGCGCTGGTCGAGACCGGGTCGGAGCAGGCGGTCGCCGCGCTGGTCGCCAACGAGGGCGCGCAGCTGGAGGAGGGCGCGCTGGGCCGCGTCATCGACCGCTTCGGCGCGTCGGAAGCTGTGCAGGCGCCGCTGGTGCAGCGCGCCAAACTGCCGATCACCATCGCCGAGCGGCTGGTCGCCGTGGTGTCGGAAAAGTACCAGCAGTACCTCGTCACCCACCACGAGCTGTCGCCCAAGACCGCCGCCGACCTGATCCTGCAGAGCCGCGAACGCGCCACCGTGACGCTGCTGAACGGCGAGAGCGACGAGGTGGCGCTGGAGCGGCTGGTGGTGCAGCTCTCCCGCTCGGGCCGCCTGACGCCGCCGCTGCTGGTGCGGGCGCTGTGCATGGGCGATGTCGGCTTCTTCGAGGCGGCGGTGGCGCATCTCGCCGGCGTGCCGCTGACCAACGCGCGGCTGCTGATCCACGACGTCGGCCGGCTGGGCCTGAAGTCGATCTACGACCGCGCGAAGATGCCGCCGGCCCTGCTGCCGGCTTGCCGGATCGCGCTCGACGTGCTCAAGGAGACGCCCTATGACGGCGAGGAGCACGACCGCGAACGCCACCGCCGCCGCATGATCGAGCGCATCCTCACCCAGTACGAGGATCTGGCGGCCGACGACCTCGACTACCTGCTCGACAAGCTCGGCGACCTGATGCACGTGGGGTGATTTTACCCTCTCCCGTCCCGGGAGAGGGATCCACATCTTCGCCCACACCCCTCTAGCCAAAAAGTACGCGTGGCGGATAGTACCGCATCGTGACAAACTGGCATGCCCACGTGGCGCCGGTTTCGCCGAGTCGTGCCGGCAAAGAAAAACGGGGAGGGAAGCACCGATGAGCAAGGACAAGGGATTCCGCGACAACGTCGAAGGCGTCGTCGAAGGGCGCCGCAGGTTCCTGGCGCAGGTCGCCGTGGCCGGCGCGGGCGCCGCTGCGGCCTCCACGGTCGGCGCGCCGTTCGTCTCCAACCCGGCCCACGCCCAGACCACGACCTGGAAGGTGCAGACCTCCTGGCCGGCCGGCGTCGGCCTCGCCACCTTCAAGGACTGGTGCGCCTCCATCAAGGAAAAGACCGGCGGCGAGCTGGAGATGAAGGGCTTCGGCGCCAAGGAGGTGGTCGGCGACTTCGAGCTGCTCGACGGCGTCAAGAACGGCGTGCTGGAGGCGATGAACTCCTTCACCCTGTACTGGGCTGGCAAGCTGCCGGCGACGGCCTTCCTCAGCTCCTACACGCTCGGCCTGCGCTACCCGCACGAGTGGGACATATTCTTCTACTCCGGCGGCGGGCTGCAGGCGGCGCGCGACATCTTCGCCAAGCAGGGCCTGTACTACGTCAACCGGATCCACCACGACGCCAACATCATCCACTCGAAGAAGCCGATCCGCTCCATCGACGACTTCCGCGACCTGAAGCTGCGCGTGCCCGGCGGCATGATCGCCGAGACCTTCGCGGCGGCCGGCGCCAAGACGACGCTGCTGCCCGGCGGCGAGGTGTTCGCGGCGCTGGAGAAGGGCACCATCGACGCCGCCGACTACACCGGCCCGGCGGTCAACTGGGAGCTGGGGTTCCAGCAGGTCACCAAGTACATCTCCATGGGGCCGGAAGGCTTGATGTCGATCTACCAGCCGGTCGACCTGATGGACTTCGTCGTGAACATGGAGGTCTGGAACAAGCTGTCGCCGAAGATGAAGACCTTCCTCGAAAACGAGGTGCAGGTTTATTCCAACGTCCACTTTGGCGCGATCCAGAAGGCCAACGACGTCGCCTGGAAGAAGTTCGCGCAGGCCGGCGTCGAGAACAACCGGCTGAGTTCGGAGGACGTCGAGCGCTTCACCGAGATCGCGGTGCCGATCTGGTACAAGTGGGCCAACAAGGACAAGGACGCGGCCCGGCTGTTCAAGATCCAGCTCGACCTGATGATGTCGCCCTCCATCGGCTACGTGAGCCCGTCGCACATCAAGGGCCAGACGCTCAGCCTCTGACCCCGGGAAAGGGCGCCGCACGCGGCGCCCTTTTTCGTCCGATCGTGCCGACATCCGACTTCCGAGGGTTTGCCTATGCCGAGTCTCGGCTTCGTCCTGCCGCACTGGCTCTATTGGGCCGCGCTGCTGTTGTTCCCCCTCGTCGCCATGGCGATGGTCAAGCGCGAGGAGGCCCGCCGCCGCCACCCCGCCGTCTCGCTGCCCATCGCCTACCTGTTCCTGGTCTGCGGCGGCTTCGCCGGGCTGCACCGCTTCTACCTGAAGAGCGCGTGGGGCTTCCTGTACGTTCCGCTGCTGGTCGCCATCATCTACGGCAACGCGCAGGAGCGGAACCTGCGCGAGACCATCTCCGCCGCGCGCGCCAACACCCTGTCCTACGAGCGCGTCATCCACCGGGAGGAGGCGGCGGTCAAGCGCGGACGTTCCGGCGCGCAGGAGCGGCTGGACGCCGCCAAGGCGCAGTTCGCCGACGCCGACGCCAAGCTGAAAGCCGTGCAGGAGCAGTCGGCGTGGTGGCACGGCGCCACCGGCATCGTCGCGCTGGTCATGCTGGCCGCGCTGGCGGTGGACGTCGTCCTGCTGCCCTCCGCCGTGCGCCGCACCCGCATCCGTGAGGAGTCCGAGGCGCAGGTGCACCCGCACGACGTGCCGTTCGAGCTGCCGCCCGAGGACGTGGCGGCGCGCCCGCCGACGCATTCCATCGCGCGCGCCATCGACGGCATGAACCACTGGGTCGGGCAGTTCATCGCCTATTGGACGGTGATCGCGGTCTTCGCCTACTTCTACGAGGTGGTCGCCCGCTTCCTGTTCAACTCGCCGACGAACTGGGCGCACGAGAGCATGTTCCTGATGTTCGGCATGCAGTACCTGCTGTGCGGTGCCTACGCGCTGCGCACCGAGAGCCACGTGCGCGTCGACGTCCTGTACGTGAAGATGGGCCCGCGCGGCCGCGCCGTCGCCGATGTCTTGACCTCGTTCTTCTTCTTCGTGTTCACCCTGACGCTGCTGGTCACCGGCTGGCGCTTCGCCCAGGACGCGGTGAACATGGGCGAGACCTCCTTCACCGAGTGGGGAATCCAGTACTGGGTGGTCAAGCTGACCATCCCCGTCGGCGCGGTCCTGCTGCTGCTGCAGGGAGTCGCGCACCTGCTGCGCGACATCGACCTCGCCTTCGGCCCGTCGTCGCGCCTGCCGGCGCCGCGCCCGGCCGCGACGCACGAGACCCACGGCAGCCTGGGAGGGGCGTGATCCATGGCGCTTCCGATCACCATCGAGCTGCTGACGATCCTGATGTTCGGATCGCTGATCGTCGTGCTGCTGGCCGGCCTGCCCATGGCCTTCGTCACCGGCGGTCTGGCGGGGATCTTCCTGTTCCTGTTCGCCGACGTGGGCATGCTGAACATGCTGCCGTCGCGCGTCTTCCCGTTCATGACCGACTACCAGCTCTCCGCCATCCCGCTGTTCATCTTCATGGCGGCGATGCTGGAGCGCGCCGGCATCATCGAGGAGCTGTTCGAAGTCGTCTACAAGTTCATCGGCGCGGTCAACGGCGGCCTCGCCTCGGCCACCGTCATCGCCTGCACGGTGCTGGCGGCGATGGTCGGCGTGGTGGGCGCCACCGAGGTGACCATGGGCATGATCGCGCTGCCCGCCATGATGAAGCGCGGCTACGACCACAAGCTGGCCTGCGGCGCCCTGCTGGCCGGCGGCACGCTGGGCATCCTGATCCCGCCCAGCGTCATGGCCATCGTCTACGCCGTGGTGGCGCAGCAGTCGCTGGGCGAACTGCTGGTCGGGTCGGTGTTCCCGGGGCTGCTGCTGTCGGGGATGTACATCGCCTACGTGACGGTGCGCTGCTACATCAACCCGAGGCTCGGGCCGCCGCTGCCGCCGGGCGAGCGGGTGAGCTTCGCCGAGAAGATGCAGCTGCTGAAGGGCACCATCACGCCGATCCTGCTGATCGTGCTGGTGCTGGGCGTGATCTTCGTCGGCATCGCCACGCCGGTGGAGGCGGCGGGCATCGGCACCTTCGGCGCGCTGTTCGTCTGCGCGCTGCACCGCCGGCTGTCGTGGATCGCGGTGCGCGAGGCCTCCATCGCCACGCTCAAGGCGACCGGCATGGTGATGTGGATCTTCTTCGGCGCCACGCTGTTCGTCGGCTTCTTCATCGTCAAGGGCGGGCAGGAGTTCGTCACCAGCGGCCTGCTCGGCCTGGGGCTCAGCCCCTACGGCGTGCTGGCGCTGATGATGGTGATCCTGTTCATCCTCGGCATGTTCCTGGACTGGGTCGGCATCCTGCTGCTGACCGTGCCGATCTTCCTGCCGATCCTGAAGTCGCTGGACTTCTCCGGCCTGTTCGGCTTCGCCGGGCCGCATCCTGGAGATATTCCGCTGTGGTACGGCGTGATCTTCATGGTGAACATGCAGATGGCGTTCCTCAGTCCGCCCTTCGGCTATTCGCTGTTCTACCTGAAGAGCGTGGCGCCGCCGGAGATCAGCATGGCGACGATCTTCAAGTCGGCGGTGCCGTTCCTGGGAATCCAGGCGCTGGGCGTCTACCTGTGCATCCTGTTCCCTGAGATCGTGCTCTGGCTGCCGCGGCTGGTGTACGGCTGAGGGAGCGTTCGGCAGGGAGCGTTCGGGGCCGAGGGCTGTTGTGCGGCCGGTGGGGGTTGTTTCCCCGCCGGCTCCCCCCTAATAGGGGGCACCAGACCCATCCGCCAACGCCGAGGACGATTCCCCCGTGTTCGAAGACCTGCTTCCGGAACTGATCGCGCTCGGTCAGGTGATCTTCATCGACCTCGTGCTGGCCGGCGACAACGCCATCGTCGTCGGCATGGCGGCGGCCGGCGTGGCGCGCGAGCAGCGGGCCAGGGTGATCTTCTGGGGCATCGCCGCAGCGGTGGTGCTGCGCATCGTCTTCGCGCTGCTGACCACGCAGCTGCTGGCCATCATCGGCCTGACCTTCGCCGGCGGCGTGCTGCTGCTGTGGGTGTGCTGGAAGCTGTTTCGCGAATTGCGCGAGCCGCACGGCGAGGCGGAGGGCGCCGAGCTGGTCTGCGGCGAGGACGGCGTCGAGACCGCGACGCCCGTCGGGACCAAGCCGATGGGGACGGCGATCTGGCAGGTGGTCGTCGCCGACGTGTCGATGTCGCTGGACAACGTGCTGGCGGTGGCGGGCGCCGCGCGCGAGCACCTGTGGGTGCTGGCGGTGGGGCTGGTGCTGTCGGTCGGCCTGATGGGCGCCGCGGCCAGCCTGATCGCGCGGCTGCTGGCGCGCTGGCACTGGATCGCCTACATCGGCCTGGTGGTGATCCTGTACGTGGCGCTGAAGATGATCTGGGACGGTGGTTTCGAGATCATGACGGCGGCGGCGGGGTAACCACCCCGCCTTCCCTGGGGCGTCCGGCGGGCCGGCGCCCGCTCGCCCTGGGGCAAGTTGTCGCGCGGCACGACGTACCCTGGTCTTACCAATCCCACAAGCAGACTCTCCCCAACGGTTCCAGCGATTTACGCTGTACCTTAGAACTAGAAAAGGGAGAGTCCTGATGTCGATGCGCGTAGTGGTATCCTTCATCGCGCTGCTCGCCGGCACCGTCGGCGTGGTCTCCGCCGCCCAGGCCGCCGGCGACGAGCCGATCCAGCCGATCAAGGCCGCGGCCCCGCAGGATCCGGCGCTGGTCGAGCTCGGCAAGAAGCTCTATTTCGACACCCGGCTGTCGAAGTCCGGGTTCATCTCGTGCAACTCGTGCCACAACCTCTCGATGGGCGGCACCGACAACCTGAAGACCTCGATCGGCCACAACTGGCAGAAGGGCCCGATCAACGCGCCCACCGTGCTGAACTCCAGCATGAACGTCGCGCAGTTCTGGGACGGCCGCGCCGCCGACCTGAAGGCGCAGGCCGGCGGGCCGATCGCCAACCCGGGCGAGATGGCCTCCACCCACGCGCTGGCGGTCGAGGTGCTCGCCTCCATCCCTGGCTACGTGTCCGAGTTCAACGCGGTGTTCGGCAGCCCGAAGGTCGATATCGAAAAGGTCACCAAGGCCATCGCCGCCTTCGAGGAGACGCTGGTCACCCCGAACTCGCGCTTCGACCGCTGGCTGAACGGCGAGAAGACCGCGCTGGCCGCGGCTGAGGTCGAGGGCTACCAGCTGTTCAAGGACAGCGGCTGCGTGGCCTGCCACAACGGTCCGGCGGTCGGCGGCGCCTCGTTCCAGAAGATGGGCGTGGTCGAGGCGTACAAGGCCACCAGCCCGGCCGAGGGCCGCGTCGCCGTCACCAAGGACGAGGCCGACCGCTTCAACTTCAAGGTCCCGACCCTGCGCAACGTCGAGCTGACCTACCCCTACTTCCACGACGGCGAGGCGGCGACGCTGACCCAGGCCGTGGACACCATGGGCCGCATCCAGCTCGGCAAGACGTTCAGCGCGACCGAGAACGCCAAGATCGTCGCCTTCCTGAAGACGCTGACCGGCGATCAGCCGCGCTTCACGATGCCGATCCTGCCGCCGTCCACCGACGCCACCCCGCGTCCGGTGCCGTTCGGCAGCTGACGCGTCGACCCGCGCGGGGGCTGTATCACAGCCCCTGCGCGCCGCGCAGGTCGGTGCCGTCCATCCTGGCGCCGGCCAGCTCGGCGTCGGCCAGCATGGCGTTCATCAGGTTGGCCCCGGTCAGCCGGGCGCCGCTGAGGTCGGCGCCCTCCAGGTCGGCGCCGGCCAGCTTGGCCTTGCTGAGGTCGGCGGTGACCAGGATGGTCTTGCGCATGCGGGCGCGCGACAGGTCGGCCGGCCACTGGTGGCCGCCGGTGATGACCAGCGGGCCGAGGCGGGCGCTCGACAGATCGGCCTCGTCCATCGAGGCGCGGTGCAGGTTGACGCCGCGCAGGTCGGCCTCGAACAACGTGGCGCCGCGCAGGTCGACCAGCGACATGTCGGCGGTCACCAGCGAGGCGCCGGACAGGTTGGCGGCGCGGATCTTCGCCGTGCGCAGCACCGCCGCCGACAGGTTCACCCCCGACAGGTCCAGCCCCGACAGGTCGCGGCCGGAGAGGTCGGCGCGCTTGCCGTTCTTGCCGTTGCTGGCGACCCAGGCGTCGTGCTGTTCCAGGATTTCCGCCAGCTCCTCGCCGTACAGCGCGCGCGCTTCGGCCAGACGGGCGCCGGTGAGGCGGGCGGTGGTCAGGTCGACGCCGTCGGTCAGGGCGCCCAGCATGTTGGCGCCCTCCAGCTTGGTGTGGCGCATCACCGTGCGGCTGAGGTTGGCGCCCTCCAGCTTGGCGCCGCTCAGGTTGGCTTCCGAGAGGTCGGCGCCCTCCATGTCGCAGCCGGTGAGGTCGGCGTTGCGCAGGTCGGCGCGCATCAGCTTGCTGCCGCGCAGGCAGGTGTCGCGCAGGTCGGTCTGCAGCACGAAGCTGTCGGAGATCTTCGCCTGGCTGAGGTTGGAACGCGCCAGCACCGCGTCCGACAGGTCGGCCTGCGCCGACATCTGCACCATCGGCCGCAGGTCGCCGCCCGCCGCGTTCATCAGCATGCCGTTGCGCAGGTCGGCCTGCATCAGGTTGCACCCCGCCATCATGGCGCCGCGCAGCAGCACGCCGCGCATGTCGGCGCGGCCGAAGTTGGCGCGCACCATCTGCGCCCGGCGCAGGTCGCTGCCGAACAGCGAGGCCCCCTGCAGGTCGGTGCCGTTCAGCCGCGTCCCCACCAGCCGCGTGCCGGTGAGATCCGCACCGGCCAGCACCCGGCCCGACAGGTCCAGCCCCGACAGGTCGTACAGCTTGAGGATCGCCCGCGCCCCGCCCGGACGCGAGCGGGCGAACGCCTCGTGACGGGCGACCACGGCGTTCAGCTGCTCCTGGGTCAGGCGCACGCGCGTGGTGGTGGTCGGCTTTGCCTTTGCTGCGGCGGCGACCGTCGGCGTGACGGCCGCGGAGTCGGCGGAGGCGTTCTGCTCCATGCCGGTGACCCTTCCCAAATGGGCGACGCATTCGGGGCGAATTCGTCGCAACTTACGAAAGCTGGTGCGGCACAGTGTCGCGTCAATCGAACGTACATCATCTTTTTGTCGTAGGTATTTGGTCGGGGGGCGGGGCTGGGGTCCTTGACGCCCCAGGTGTGCTCTCGTTTATTGCCAGGGTGTGACACGCCCGATGGCGCCGCCGCCTCACCGTCCGCTACCCGGAGCCACCCCCCGATGCCCCTCAACGGGTCCGAGCGCACCACCGTCTGGCCCGGCAAGCCCTATCCGCTCGGCGCCACCTGGGACGGCTTCGGCGTCAACTTCGCGCTGTTCTCCGCCAACGCCGAGAAGGTGGAGCTGTGCCTGTTCGACCCGTCCGGCCAGCGCGAGGTCGAGCGCATCGCGCTGCCCGAGCACACCGACGAGGTCTGGCACGGCTACCTGCCGGAGGCGCGGCCGGGGCAGCTCTACGGCTATCGGGTGCACGGGCCGTACGACCCGGCGAACGGGCACCGCTTCAACCCGAACAAGCTGCTGCTCGACCCCTACGCCAAGGCGCTGTTCGGCGGCATCCGCTGGTCGGACGCGCATTACGGCTACCGCCTCGGCTCGACGCGCGAGGACCTGTCCTTCGACCGGCGCGACAACGCCCGCATCATGGCGAAGTGCCGGGTGGTCGACCCCGCCTTCACCTGGGGCAACGACCGCCGGCCCGAGGTGCCGTGGTCCGACACGGTGATCTACGAGGCGCACGCCCGCGGCTTCACCATGCGCCACCCCGACGTGCCGAAGCCGTTGCGCGGCACCTTCGCCGGACTGTCGACGCCGGCGGTGCTCGACTACCTGAAGGGGCTGGGCATCACGGCCATCGAGCTGCTGCCGGTGCACGCCTTCACCGACGACCGCCACCTGACGATCCAGGGGCTGCACAATTACTGGGGCTACAACTCCATCGGCTTCTTCGCGCCGGAGCCGCGCTACATGACCACCGGCGTCCTGTCGGAGTTCAAGACCATGGTGTCCCGCCTGCACGAGGCGGGGATCGAGGTCATCCTGGACGTCGTCTACAACCACACGGGCGAGGGCAACCACCTGGGGCCCACGCTCAGCTTCCGCGGCATCGACAACGCCAGCTACTACCGGCTGATGCCGGGCGACAAGCGCTACTACCTCGACGACACCGGCACCGGCAACACGCTGAACCTGACGCACCCGCGCGTGCTGCAGATGGTGATGGACAGCCTGCGCTACTGGGTCACCGACATGCGGGTGGACGGCTTCCGCTTCGACCTCGCCACGGTGCTGGGGCGCGAGAGCTACGGCTTCGACCCGGCCGGCGGCTTCCTCGACGCGGTGCGGCAGGACCCGGTGCTGGCCGGCGTCAAGCTGATCGCCGAGCCGTGGGACGTCGGCCCCGGCGGCTATCAGGTCGGCAACTTCCCGCCGGGCTGGGCGGAGTGGAACGACCGCTACCGCGACAGCGTGCGCCGCTACTGGCGCGGCGACGAGGGCATGCTGCCGGAGGTGGCCGGGCGCATCGCCGGCTCCTCCGATCTCTTCGAGAAGCGCGGGCGCAAGGCGTGGTCGTCGGTGAACTTCGTCACCGCGCACGACGGCTTCACGCTGGACGACCTCGTCTCCTACACCGAGAAGCACAACTGGGCGAACGGCGAGAACAACCGCGACGGCCATTCCGCCAACTATTCGTCCAACTACGGCGTCGAGGGACCGGCCGGCGACCAGAAGATCCGCGCCATCCGGGACCGGCAGAGGCGCAACCTGCTGGCCACGCTGTTCCTGTCGCAGGGCACGCCGATGATGCTGGCCGGCGACGAGGTCGGGCACAGCCAGCTCGGCAACAACAACGCCTATTGTCAGGACAACGAGCTGACGTGGCTCGACTGGACGCGGATGAGCGGGGAGGGGGCCGGCATGCTCGCCTTCGTTCGCCGGCTGATCGCGCTGCGCAAGGCGCACCCGGTGCTGCGCCGCCCGGTCTTCCTGCACGGCCGCGTGGCGTCGGAGGACGGCCTCAAGGACATCGCCTGGTACGCCCCCTCGGGCGCCGAGAAGACCGCCGAGCAGTGGCGCAACACGCACGCCCGCTGCATCGGCCTGCTGCTCAACGGCCACGCCGGGCAGTACCTGCGCGCCGACGGCAGCAACGCCGACGACGGGGTGCTGCTGATCGTGTTGAACGCCCATGTGGACGCGGTGCCGTTCACGCTGCCCGACGTGCCGGGCGGGCGCGGCTGGCGCTGCGTGCTCGACACCCGGGTCGCGGACGGCGAGGGCGACGGGCGCATGGTGCTGCCCGGCAAGCCGTTCCCGGTGGACGGCCGCACGGCGCTGGTCTTCGTGCTGGTGGAATCGCCCGAGCGCGGCGATGTTGCCCGGTAGCCGCCACGCAGGATTGTGCTAAGGTCGGGGGCATGCCCGACTTTGATTTCTCCCAGGTCGACGCGGCGATCGTCGATGCCCAGCCCAACAGCCTGCGGCTGATGCGCGACGTGCTCGGCCGCCTGGGCATCAAGAAGATCGAGGCGATCTCGAACTTCAAGGACGCCGCCGCCCGCCTGACCGGCGGCACGCCCGACCTCGTGCTGATCGACGCCGACGGCGAGGAGGCCGAGGCGGAGGCGTTCAAGCTGGTCCGCACCATCCGCAACGACGTCAACACGCCCAACCCGTTCGCCGGGCTGATCGTCACCACCTGGCAGCCGACGCCGGTGCTGCTGATGCGGGTGACCAACTCGGGCGCCGACGACCTGCTGGTCAAGCCGATCTCGCCCAAGCAGGTGTTGGACCGCATCGGCACCCTGATCCGCGAGCGCAAGGGCTTCGTCGTCACCGCCGACTACACCGGCCCGGACCGCCGCAAGTCGCCGCGCGAGGGCGCGCAGATCCCGCTGCTCGACGTGCCCAACACGCTGAAGCTGAAGGCGATGGGCCAGTGGGAAGCCGCCCAGGTGCGCCAGAGGATGGCCACCGCGGTGCGTCAGGTCAGCGAGCAGAAGGTGCTGCGCTCCGCCGTGCAGGCCGCCTTCCTGATCGAGTTCGCCCGCACCGGCCTGCTGAACGCGCCGCCCGACCGCATGGCGCTGGACCATCTCGCCCGCGTCCCCGGCGTGGTGGACGAGCTGGTGCGCCGCCTGCCCGACGACCGCGACACCACCGCGGCCAAGACCGCGGCCCGCGCGCTGCGCCAACTGGCCGAGCTGATCCGCGCCAAGGCCGAGTCCGGCACCGCCGACGGCGGCGGGGTGGAGCGCGCCGTCACGCTGTCGCGCGAGCTGTTGCAGGCCTCCGACCCCAACCGCCCGCTCGACGCGATGGTCCGCGAGGTCGAGGCGGCGGTGGCCGGCTACCGCAGCCGGCTGGAGCAGCTCGCCCAGGCCAAGGCCGCCGAAGCCGCCAAGGCCGCGGCGGAAGGCGGCGAAGAGGCGAAGGCGTCGTAGGACGGCCAACGCCGGTCGTACGTCTTCCGGCGCGCTTGCGTTCCCGGATCCCCACGGCACGTTCCCTGTTGTCATGCGCGGCGGTACGGCGCTGGACGCGACGGTGCGGACGCGCGATCCTCTCGCCACCAAGACACGCTTCGGGGGAGACACGAACGAATGAGCGACCTGGACCGGCTGGCCGAGCGTGTCGGTATCGAGCCCTTCTACCACGACATCTGGGGCAACCGGCGCGAGACCTCCCGCGAGACGCAGGTGGCGCTGATCTCGGCCATGGGGCTGGACGTCGGCTCGGACGAGGCCATCGCCCAAAGCCTCCGCACGGTCGAGGAACGCCCCTGGCGCACCATGCTGCCGCCGGTCCTGGTGCTGGACGAGAACGCGCAACTGTCCGTGCCGGTCAGCGCGCCGGCCGGGCTGGAGGACGCCACGCTGATCTGGACGCTCGCCGAAGAGGGCGGGGCGGAGCAGCGCGGGGAGGCCGGGTTCGGCAGCTTGGCCGTCGCGGCGACCGCCACGCTGGACGGGCTGGCGTTCGAGCGGCGCACGCTGGCGCTGCCGCGGCGGCTGCCGCTCGGCTACCACACGCTGACCGTCGAGGTGCGGCCGCGCGGGCTGGGCGGCGCGCTGTCGGGCGCGGTCCGGCTGATCGTGGCCCCGGAGCGCTGCGTCATGCCGCAGGACGTGATGCCCGGCGGGCGCACCTGGGGCATCGGCGCGCAGGTCTATTCGCTCAAGAGCGCCGACGACTGGGGCATGGGCGACTTCGACGACCTCGCGCGCTTCGCCGAGGCGGCCGGCGGCCTGGGCGCCGGGCTGGTCGGCCTCAACCCGCTGCACGCGCTGTTCCCGGCCGACCCGCAGCATTTCGGCCCCTACTCGCCGTCGAGCCGCACCTTCCTCAACGTCCTCTACATCGACGTGGAGGCGGTGCCCGACCTCGCCGACGCGCCGGCCGCGCGGGAGGCCATCGCGCAGGAGGCGTTCCAGCGCGACCTCGCGGCGGCGCGGGCGGCGGAACTGGTGGACTACCCGGCGGTGGCGCGGCTCAAGCTTCCGGTCCTGCGGACGCTGCACGCCTATTTCCGCGCCAACCATCTGAGGGAGGGCGACGTCAGCCCGCGGGGGCAGGCGTTCCGCGCCTTCCAGCGCGAGATGGGCGAGGATCTCCGCCGGCACGCCCTGTTCGACGCGCTGCACGAGCATTTCTACACCGCCGACCCGAACCGCTGGGAGTGGCAGACCTGGCCGGAGGAGTACCGCTCCCCCGACAGCAGCGCCGTCGCCGACTTCGCGCGCGACCACGCCGAGCGCGTCGAGTTCTTCGAGTACCTGCAATGGGAGGCCGACCGCCAGCTTGAGCAGGCGGCGATCCGTGGGAAGAAGGCCGGCCTCGCCCTCGGCTTCTACCGCGACCTCGCGGTCGCCGGGCACCCCGGAGGGGCGGCGTCGTGGGCCGACCCCAAGGTGCTCGTGCAGGGCGCCAACGTCGGCGCGCCGCCGGACCAGTTCAACATGAAGGGCCAGAACTGGGGCCTCGCGCCGTTCTCCCCGGTGGCGCTGCGGGAGGCGGCCTATGAGCCGTTCATCCGCATGGTGCGCGCCAACATGCGCCACGCCGGGGCGCTGCGCATCGACCACGTCATGGCGCTGAAGCACCTGTTCTGGATCCCATCGAACGGCGGCGACGGTGCCTATGTGGAATACCCGTTCGAGGACCTGGTGCGGATCATCGCGCTGGAATCGCGCCGGCAGACCTGCATCGTCATCGGCGAGGATCTGGGGACGGTTCCCGAGGGCTTCCGCCCGGCCATGCAGGCGGCGGGGATCCTCAGCTACCGCGTGCTGTACTTCGAGCGCGCCCCGGATGGCGGTTTCCTGCCGCCCGCCGGCTATCCGGCGGACGCCATGGTGACCATCACCACGCACGACCTCGCCACCTTCAAGGGCTTCTGGAGCGGCCACGATCTGGAGTGGCGCACCCGCCTCGACCTCTATCCGAGCAAGGAGGCGCAGGACAAGGACGCCTGGGACCGCGGCGTCGACCGCTGGCGGCTGTTGCAGGCCCTCGCGCGCGAGGGGGTGAAGCCGGCGTCCTATCCCACCGACGATGGCGGGCAGCCCTACAGCCGGGAACTGGTGGAGGCGGTGCATCGTTATCTCGCCACCACAGCGGGGCGAATTGTCATGGTCCAGATCGAAGACGCGCTCGGGGAGATCGAGCAGCCCAACCTGCCGGGCACCATCGACCAGCATCCCAACTGGCGCCGCCGTCTGGGCAGGACGGTGGAGGAGATCGCCGCCGACAGCGGTGTCCGTTCGCTCGCCGCCGCGGTCACGGCCGCGCGCGGTGCGCCATGACCGGAGCGCCCGCCGTCCCCCGCGCCACCATCCGCCTGCAGTTCAGCAAGGAGTTCACCTTCGATCAGGCGACCGGGCTGGCGCCGTACTTTGCGGCGCTGGGGGTGAGCCACGTCTACGCCTCGCCGTTCCTCCTGGCGCGATCGGGCTCGACGCACGGCTACGACATCACCGATCACGCCCGCTTCAACCCGGAGATCGGCGACGAAGCCTCCTTCGACCGCTTCGTCGCGGCGCTGCACGAGCACGGCATCGGCCTGATCCTCGACTTCGTGCCCAACCACATGGGCGTCGGCGCCAGCGACAACCCGTGGTGGCTCGACGTGCTGGAGTGGGGGCCGGCCTCGCCCTTCGCGCAGTTCTTCGACATCGACTGGGAACCGGCCGACCCGCGCATGCACGGCAAGGTGCTGCTGCCCTTCCTCGGCGACCATTACGGCGCGGTGCTGGAGCGCGGCGAGCTGCAGCTGAAGTTCGACGCGGAGCGCGGCGCGTTCAGCGTCTGGTACTGGTCGCACCGCTTGCCCGTAGCCGTGCGCAACTACCCGCGCCTGCTGAGGGCGGCGCGGGACATGCTGGGCGACGAGGGCGCCGCGCTCGACGCGCTGATCGCCGCCTTCGCCGGCCTGGGCAACGCGCCGAAGTCGGTGCAGCGCCAAGCCACCGTGCACCGCGAGGCCGAGGAACTGCGCGCCCAGCTCGCCGCCACCGTCGCCGGCAGCCCGGCCGTCGCCGACGCCATCGGGCGCGCGGTCGCCGCGGTCAACGGCACCACCGGCCGGCCGGACAGCTTCCACGATCTGCACCGCCTGCTGGAGGAGCAGCACTACCGCATCGCCTTCTGGCGCGTCGCGGCGGACGAGATCAACTACCGCCGCTTCTTCGACATCAACGACCTCGCCGGGCTGCGCATCGAGCGGCCGGAGCTGTTCGAGCTGGCGCACCGCCTCGTCTTCCGCCTGATCGGCGAGGGCAAGCTGCAGGGCATCCGCCTCGACCACATCGACGGCCTGTTCGACCCCGTCGAGTACTGCGAGCGGTTGCAGGACCGCGCCGCCTACCTGACGCTGAACGTCGGCGCCTCGGCGCTCGACCCACCGGGGGTGCGGCTCAAGCAGCCCTTCTACGTGGTGGTGGAGAAGATCCTGGCGCACCACGAGGCCCTGCGCGCGGACTGGCCGGTCGCCGGCACCACCGGCTACGAGTTCATGAACCTGGTCGGCGGCCTGTTCGTCGATCCGGCCGCCGAAGAGGCGATGACCCGGACCTACCACGGCTTCATCCGCCGCGAGGTCGATTTCGAGAAGATGGTCGTCGAGACCAAGCGCAAGGTCATGCTGTCCAGCCTGTCGAGCGAGCTGCACGTGCTCGCCTCGCAGATCCACCGGCTGGCGCAGGAGAGCTGGAACACCCGCGACTTCACCTTCACCGGCATCCGCCGCGCCCTGGTGGACGTCGCCGCCTGCCTGCCGGTCTACCGCACCTACGTGACCGCCGAGCGGGTGGTGGAGGAGGACCGCCGCTACCTGGACTGGGCGGTCGCCCGCGCCCGCAAGCTGGCCGTCGCCGCCGACGCCTCGGTCTACGACTTCCTGCACGGCGTGCTGACCACCGACCTCGCGCGCGAGCAGGAGGGGACGGGCCGCGGCCGGCACGGCTACAAGCCGGCGGACGTCGTCGCCATCGCCATGAAGTTCCAGCAGTTCACCGGCCCGGTGATGGCGAAGTCGCTGGAGGACACGGTCTTCTACCGCTACTTCCGCCTCGTCGCGCTGAACGAGGTGGGCGGCGAGCCGAGCCGCTGGGGCACCAGCCCGTCGGCGTTCCACCACGTGAACCAGGAACGCCTCAAGCGCTTCCCCTTCAACCTGCTGGCCACCGCCACCCACGACCACAAGCGCGGCGAGGACACCCGCGCCCGCATCTGCGTGCTGTCCGAGATGCCGGAGCTGTGGGAGCAGCGGGTGCGCCGCTGGCAGCGCATGAACCGCTTCAAGAAGCGGGAGATCGAGGGACTCGCCGCGCCCGGCCGCAACGACGAGTACATGCTGTACCAGACCCTGGTTGGCGCGTGGCCGCTCGACCTCGGCTGGCCGTCGGGCGAAGGTCTGAAGGACTTCTGCGAGCGCATCTGCGCCTACATGACCAAGGCGGTGCGCGAGGCCAAGGTGCGCTCCTCCTGGACCGCGCCCAACGCCGACTACGAGGACGCGCTGACGCGCTTCGTCCAGGGCGTGCTGGATCCGGAGCGCAGCGCCACCTTCCTGGCCGAGCTGATGGACCTGCTGGAGACGGTGGCGCCGGTCGGCGCGCTCAACGGCCTGTCGCAGACGCTGCTGAAGCTGACCGCGCCGGGCGTGCCGGACATCTATCAGGGCACCGACTTCTGGGACCTCAGCCTCGTCGATCCCGACAACCGCCGCCCGGTGGACTACGCCGCCCGCCACAAGGCCCTGGCTGACGAGCCGGAGGTCGCGCGTCTGGTCGACGGCTGGCGCGACGGCCGCATCAAGCAGTTCGTCGTCGCCCGCACCCTGGACCTGCGCAAGCGCGAGGCGGCGCTGTTCGCGGCCGGCGAGTACCGCCCGGTGGAGGCGGTGGGCGAGCACGCCGAGCGGGTGGTCGCGTTCCTGCGCCGGGCCGGCGATGCCTTCGCGCTGGTCGTGGCGCCGCGCCTGACGCTGCCGTTGATGCAGGGCGTGGCGGCGCCGCTGCCGCCGGCCGAGCGCTGGGGCGACACCGCGCTGATGCTGCCCGAGCTGCCGGAGGGGGCGGCGCCCGCGGACGTCTTCACCGGCCGCACCGTCGGTCTGCCGTCCGACGGCCGCCTGCCGCTGGCCGAGTTGCTGGACCGCTTCCCGTTGGCGCTGCTGCACGGTCCCACCGGGTGACCATGCCGGCCGTCCGGCTTTTTGCGTGGCGCGGCTTGACCGGCGCCGCGGCGACCTAGATTGGACTCGCAGGGCTCAGACGGGAGGCATTGATGAAGGGCGATCCGACAGTCATCCGGCACCTCAACACCATCCTCACGAATGAACTGACGGCCATAAATCAGTATTACCTGCATGCGCGCATGCTGAAGAACTGGGGCCTCAAGCGCATCGCCCACAAGGTCTACGAGGAATCCATCGGCGAGATGAAACACGCCGACAAGCTGATCGAGCGTATCCTGTTCCTCGAAGGCCTGCCCAACCTCCAGGACCTGCACAAGCTGAAGATCGGCGAGGATCTGGTGGAGATGCTGACCGCCGACCTCGGCATTGAGTCCGGCAATCGCGGCAACCTTCAGACGGCCATCACCGATTGCGAGAACCTCAAGGACTACCAGAGCCGCGAGATCCTGGTGAGCATCCTCGACGACACCGAGGAGCACATCGACTGGCTGGAAACCCAGCTCGACCTCATCCAGCGGATCGGGCTGCAGGCCTACCAGCAGGAGCAGCTGTACGGCGACGATTAAAGGCTTTTATTTCCCCCTCCCTAACCCTCCCCCGCTTGCGCGGGAGAGGGAACTCCGCCGCTTTGCCCTCTCCACCGCAAAGCGGGGGAGGGAAGGGGAGGGGGCCGCGAACCTTACCGCTGCCACCACGCCATCGGCCGCCCCTGCGACAGCGGCGGCTGGCGCGTCGTCTTCCGCGCCTTCTCCGCGCAGGCGTAATGCCAGGCATGCCCCTGGGGGTCGCCGGCCCAGCGCGCCTGACCGGGCAGGATCAGCCCGCCGCAGTGGTGGCAGCGTGGCCTCGAAGGCGAGGGGGCGACGGCGTCGTATTCGGCCATGACGGAAAGAACTCGGTGCGGACAAGCGGTGAAGCGCTGCACATAAGCCTTCGGTCATAGATCCCGCAACGGCGCAAAGGTGGGGCGCCCTCTCCCGCGCGGACAGGTGCCGGGGCCTCACCATGGCCGACGGTACGGGTCCCAGCGCGGGTCGCGCCAGGGATCGCGCGCCCACGGCGGGGGCGGCGGGGGAGCCCACTGGCGGCGCGCGTCGCGGCGCTGCTCGATCTCGCGGCCGAGGCGGACGCAGGCCCGCCGGTTGCCCCAGTCGCACGCCTCGCGCAGCTCCCGCATATAGCCGCGGCCGCCGCCCCATCCGTTGTGGTCGTGCGCCTGGGCCAGCGAGGGGGTGATGGCGGTGAACAGGATGGCCGCCGCCGCAGCCAGCAACCGGGTGTGCATCGGAAGCGCTCCAGAAAGGGGCTTGTTCTGGATGAACGCTGCCGGTCGCGGGACTATTCCGTTCAGACCGAGACGTTGCTGACCAGCGACTCGCGGGGCGCGGCGGCGGCGCGGCGGTAGGCGCCGAGGGCGGCGGCCCACGGCTCGATGTGCAGGCCGCTGCCGATGGCTTCCTGCGCGATGCTCTGGGTCAGGAACCCGGTGCTCGGGCTCGCCGCGGCCTGCTGCTGCGGTGGGGGCGGCGGGGGAGGCGGCGGAGGCTCGGCCCGGAAGCCGCCCTCGACGCGCGACTGGCCGGCCTCGGTGGCGGAGCCGGGCGCGCCGCTGCGCACCGCATCGCCGGAAGCGCCGGAGCCGCGGCGGACCGCGTCCTCGGTGGTCTGCTGCGATTCGCCGACCTTGGGATCGCGCAGGCGCCGCTCCTCGTCGGGGATCGGCTGGATCGGGCGCACCGCGATCGCATCGGATTCCAGCATCTGGCGCAGCTTCAGCCCTCCGGTCGGAGCGCTGCTCCGAACGTAGGCTGAGGGCGGCGGGATGGCGGCGATGCTGGTCACGGGGCAAAAGGTCACAGGTTGGTCTGCCTGGAGCTTACGCGCGCAGGGTTCCTGAAACGTTAATTTCCGCGTAACCGATCGCCGGCGCGTTCGCACAGCCCTGCACTCGACAGCATTTAACGTTAATCCGGTTTAAAGGAAGCGGGGCTAGCTTCCCAATGAGCAGAAGGCTGTCCGGCGGGCCGTGTGGCGGTATCCCGGACGGCGGGGGCCGGAGCATGAGTGGACACGCCGAAGACCAGTCGATCATGGCCGCCGCGGTCGCTGCGGCGGGCGACGTCGGCTACTGCTGGGACTTCGCCGCGGACACCATCACCTGGGCCGGCGACGCGCGGCGCCTGTTCGGCGGCGATCCGGTGGGCAGCGGCGAGGAGCTGCGCCGGCGCATCCAGGATGATGACGGCCGCGCTCGCCGCCGCCGCGCGCTGTCGCGCCACATCGACCAGGACACCCCCTTCGACGTGGACTATCAGCTGCGGCTGGCCGACGGCGCCCGGCGCTGGGTGCACGACCGCGGCCGGGTGGAACGCGCGGCCGACGGCACGCCGATGCGGCTGTACGGCATGCTGCGCACCATCGACGGCCGCAAGGCCTACGAGGTCGAACTGGAGCAGCAGGCGCACTTCGACCCGATGACCGGGCTGGTCAACCTCAACCGCCTGCGCGATTCGCTGCATCAGGCGCTGGTCGCCGCCGGGCGGTTCGAGCGCTCGGCCGTCTATCTGGCGGTGGGCATCGACAAGCTCGGGCTGGTCAACGACGCGCTGGGCCACGCCGCCGCCGACGCGGTGGTGGTGGAGGTGGCGCGCCGCCTCGCCGCGGTGGTGCGGCCGGGCGACACCGTCGGCCGTGTCGGCGGCGACATCTTCGGCGTGGTGCTGCCGCACTGCCCGGAGGAGCACATGCCGGCCGTCGCCGAGAAGCTGCTGGCGGCGGTGCGGGCCGAGCCGATCGACTCTCCGGCCGGGCCGATCCACGCGACGGTGTCGGTCGGCGGCATCGTCGCCGGGCGCGACGACGCCAGCGTCGAGGAGTCGATGACCCGCGCCGACACCGCGCTGCACGAGGCCAAGCGTCAGGGCCGCGACTGCTTCTGGCCGCACCACGCCACCAGCCTGCAGCAGAGCGCGTTGCGCGCCAGCCTCGCCACCGGCCAGCGGGTCAAGGCGGCGCTGAGAAGCGACGGCCTGCGCTTCGCCTTCCAGCCCGTGGTCGATTCGTCCGGCGGGGTGGACTTCTTCGAGTGTCTGCTGCGCATGGACGGCGACGGCGGGTCGGTGCTGACGGCCGGGGAGTTCGTGCCGGCGGTCGAGCGTTTGGGCATGGCGCGGCGGGTCGATCACCACACGCTGGGCATGGCGCTGCGCGAACTGCGCGCGCACGACGAGGTGCAGCTGTCGCTCAACGTCTCGGCCGAGACGACCGGCGACCGCACGTGGCTCGCCGCGTTGCGGGGCATGCTCGCCGACCGGCCGGAGGTCGCCAGCCGCCTGATCGTCGAGATCACCGAGACCGCGGTGATCGAGGATCTGGACGAGGCGGCGCGCTTCGTCGCCGCGGTGCGCGCGATGGGCTGCCGGGTGGCGCTCGACGACTTCGGGGCCGGCTACATCTCCTACCAGCACCTGCGCGCGCTGCCGGTGGACATCGTCAAGATCGACGGCGCCTTCGTGCGCGATATGCATGACAGCGCTGAGGCGCTGTTGTTCATACGCACTCTGGTCGGGTTGGCGCGCGGCTTCGGCCTCACCACCGTCGCCGAGTGCGTCGAGGACGAGACGCAGGCCGCGGCGCTGCGGCGCGAGGGGGTGCGGCTCCTGCAAGGCTGGCATTTCGGCCGCCCAAGCCTGGAGCGCCCGTGGCTTGGTGCGGTCGAGCCGCGGGCCGCCGACTAGGCGCCTTCCAGCCGAAGGTGGTATCCCATACCCCCTCCGGAAGCGTAGGCTCGACGGCGTCGCGCCGGGTGGCGGGAACCGGCAACCTTAACCTATGTTATGTCGAGCGCCGGCCGTTGCTGTGCTACTACTTCTAATCAATGGCGCGCCGCGGACGGTGCTTCCAATTCAAGGTTGGTTTCGGGTCGAATATTATGGGTCTATCGATGAACGCGGGCGGGGGACGGAACTGGGCGGTGCTGGTGGTCGAGGACGACCCGCTGGTGCGCGCCACCGGCGTCGACCTGTTCGTGGATCTGGGGCTCCGCGCCTACGGCGCCTACAACGGTGCCGACGCCCTGCGTCTGCTCAAGGAGAAGCCGCAGATCCGCCTGGTGCTGGCCGACGTGCGGATGCCCGGCATGGACGGCACCCAGCTGGCGCAGGAGATCGCCAAGCTGCGCCCCGACGTCCGCGTCGTGCTCACCTCCGGCTATGTCGGGCAGGAGCAGGTCGCCGGCTATCCCTTCGTGCCCAAGCCGTGGCGGGCCGACGTCATCGCCGCGGTCGTCGGTACGCCCTGATCCGATCCGCCCGCGCTCTTTCTCCCACGGCAACCAATCGGCACGCGCGCGTGTTGTCCCGGGCGACCGTGCTGCCGTTCGGATGGCGGCACACGAGCAAGGGAGAAGAAAGATGCGCACATCCGTTCTCGGAGCGGTGTCCGCGGTTGCGCTGCTGGCCGTCGCCGGCTGCTCGCAGACGAGCACGTCGCAGCAGAGCGGCGCCAGCGGCGGTTCCGGTGCGGCGGCGGGCTCGGCCTACGACCGCTCGGCCGGCCCGGTGACCGGGTCGACGGCGTCGCCGACGACGCCGGGTGCCACCACCGGCACCACCGCGACCGGCGGCCGCATGGGCAACCGCACCGACGTGGACAACACCCCGCCCACCGGTTCGCAGAACCGTTCGGGCCGGGCCGGCTCGGGCAGCACCGGTGGCAGCATCAGCGGCACCGGCGGCTCGGCGAACCAGTGATGCGCGCATGAACGCGAAACGGCGGAGCCCGCGAGGACTCCGCCGTTTTTGTCCGACTCGCGCCTGGGGTCAGATGGTGGTCCGGCGGACCACCGCGGTGACCTCGCCGTTGCGGCTGGCGCGGCGCACCACCGAACGCGCCTCCAGCGTGAAGTCCTGGAAGCCCAGCAGCCGCAGCAGGCCGGAGTGCACCACCGCCGTGCCGCGCACCGTCAATGTCCCGTCCGCCGGGTTGTCAGCGATGGCCAGCGGCGCCGGCTCGGCGCCCAGGAAGCCGGCGGGAAAGGCGGTCTCGAAGAATTTGCGGATGTGGCCGTCGCGCTGGTTGTCGAACAGCACGCGGCCGCCCGCCAGCGCGGCTTCGTCCACCGCGCGCATCAGCCGGGCCTGCACCATGTAGCCGCGCACGGCGTCCACGCCGTAGCCGACGGCGCCGGCCAGCGGCACCAGCAGCAGGAGAAGGGCCGCGAACGCCAGCCGGCGGGCCAGCGAGGGGCGGGCCGGCTGCCCCAGCGGGTATGGGTAGTACAGGCTCATCGTTGGACTCTCAGTCACCGTTGCGGTCAGTCCCCGAGTCGCGGGGCAATCGCTCTCAGCGCCGCATTGCTCGTCAACCTCACCTGGCCGACTTGCGTATTACCGTACGGCGATTCTCCTGGTCTGTTCAAGTCAAATAACATGAGTTTCATTACTAACACAGTGCTGGGAAGCTGCGACCGTTTTGCGGCCGCATTGTCGTAAAAATGCTTCTAGATTCGAACTATCTCGCCGTCGATTTCCATGGAAAGTCCGGCGGATCCGCCTTTAAAACGGCTGCACGGTGCGATGAAAACGTGGAAAAACCCTTACATCATTCCGTGACAAAAAGAAGACAAAAAGGAGATTGAAATGGTTTTACTTGGAGATTTGCAGTTTTTCTAGCGTGAACGCTTCGGCTTAATCTTCCGTTAATAACTTTGGCGTCTAATCGCGATGTGGCCGATCGCTGTGAACACTCGCGAGCAACGGCAAAATCAACAACATTCGCCCCAATGGAGGTTTCCATGCTCTCCCAGATCCGTTCGCTGATGAAGGACGAGTCCGGCGCCACCGCGATCGAATACGCGTTGCTGCTCGCCATGGTCGCCGTCATCGTCGCCGGCTTCGGCACCGAGATCGGTACCAAGATCACTGGCATCCTGCAGAAGGTCAGCAACGGCCTGGGGACCACCCCGGCTCCGGCTCCTTGATCAACCGGTCGGTCCGGTAGCCCCGCTGGGGCGAATCGCAGGGGCTGAACGCCTGGGCGGTGCACGGAAGCGGCGGACGCAGTGGCGCCGCCGCTCCCCGCCGACGATCCCGCGGCTTTCGCCGCTCGAGCGTGTTCAACGCCGCGAGCCCCGGGCTCCGCGGCGTTTTCCGCGTAAAGAGGCCATGCCATGTCCGTCCGCAAGATCATCCTGCTGGTGCTCGCGCTCGGCATCGCCGGCGTGACGGTGCAGCTGACCCGCGCGCTGGTGCAGCCGCCGGCGCCGGCGCCGGTCGCCGCGGTGCAGGCTCCGCCGGCGCCGCAGGTGCTCCGCGTGCTGGTGGCGGCGTCGGACCTGCCGGCGGGCACGCTGGTGCAGCCGTCGCAGCTGCGCTGGCGGGCGTGGCCGGAAGACGACGGGGTGGCCGGCACCTACATGGTCGAGGGGCAGCGCCGTATCGAGGAGTTCACCGGCGCCGTCGTGCGCAACGGCCTGCGCGCCGGCGAGCCGGTGGTCGAAGGGCGGCTGGTGAAGCCGGGCGACCGGGGCTTCCTGGCGGCGGTGCTGAGCCCCGGCAGCCGCGCGGTCACCGTCGCCATCAACGGCGTCACCGGCATCGCCGGCTTCATCTTCCCGGGCGACCGGGTCGACCTGATCCTCACCCAGGCGGTCCGGGAGGACGGGCAGGAGCGCGAGCGCCGCGCCAGCGAGACGGTGCTCGCCGACGTGCGCGTGCTGGCGCTCGACCAGCGCGTCAACGACCAGAAGGGCGAGGCCAAGCCGGCGCAGCTCGCCACGCTGGAGGTCACGCCGCGCCAGGCCGAGGCGGTGGCGCTGGCGGCCGAGATGGGGCGCCTGTCGCTCTCCCTGCGCAGCCTGGGCGTGCCCGACGCCGAGCGCCTGCAGATGGCCGCGGCCGAGGGGCTGGCGGTCACCGCCACCGACGCGGCCCCGGATGCGGCCCTGGGTGAGACAACGCGTCCGGTGCACACCATCACCTGGGACCGCGACCTCAGCCTCGCGGTGTCCGGCCTGTCCGGCGCTCCCGCCGCACCGTTGGTCCCCGAAAGTTCGCCGAGCGAAAGCCCTGCGGGGATGGTAAAAGTCCAGGTGATCCGCGGTTCTTCCTCCGCGGAGGTCACCTTCTCCCGTTGATCCCGGTGGTCGATCCCATGACGCGTCGTGTTCTTTGCTGTGTGCTGATGCTGTTGTTCGTCTGGGCCGGGTCCGCCCGGGCGCAGGACGGCGCGCCGCTGCGTCTCGAACAGGACAAGGGACAGATGGTGAAGCTGCCGCAGCCGGCGTCCAGCGTCTTCATCGCCAACCCGGACATCGCCGACCTGCAGGTCATGTCGCCGACCCTGGTCTACCTGTTCGGCAAGAAGCCGGGCGAGACCTCGCTGATCGCCGTCAACAGCGGCGAGCAGGTGCTGATCAACCGCCGCGTCACCGTCACCCAAAACCTCAGCGGGCTGGAGCGCGCGCTGCGCGAGCGCTTCCCCAACCGACAGATCAAGGTCACCCCCTCGGAAGGCGCGCTGGTGCTGTCCGGCACCGTCGGCAGCCCGACCGAGGCGGAGGACGCCCGGCGCCTCGCCCAGCGCTATGCCGGCGGCGAGACCGGCGAGGTGCTGAACCGCCTGACCGTCACCGGCGGCACCCAGGTGATGCTGCGCGTGCGCGTGTCGGAGGTCGCCCGCACCATCCGCGAGGATCTCGGCTTCAACTGGGAGGTGTTCGGGTCGCTGGGCGCCGGCTACGCGCTGGGCTTCACCTCCGGCCTGACGGACATCACCACCACCGCGGCCGGCGAGCTTCAGCGCAGCGCCGGCATGATGAACGTATTCGGCCGGCACCGCGGCCAGCGCTGGGACGTCAACGGGCTGATCGACGCGCTGGCGCGCGACGGTCTGATCACCGTGCTGGCCGAGCCCAACCTGGTCGCCACCTCCGGCGAGACCGCCAGCTTCCTGGCCGGCGGCGAGTTCCCGGTGCCGGTGCCGCAGGAACGCGACCGCGTCACCATCGATTTCAAGCAGTTCGGCGTCTCGCTGGCCTTCACGCCCACCGTGCTGTCGGGCGACCGCATCAGCATGCGCGTCCGTCCTGAGGTCAGCGAACTGGACTTCTCCAACGCCGTCGTGATGAACACCTTCCGCATCCCGGCGCTGCGCAGCCGGCGCGCCGAGACCTCAGTGGAACTGGCCAGCGGGCAGAGCTTCGCCATCGCCGGCATGATGCAGAACGGCCTGGACGAATCGATCGACAAGTTCCCCTTCATGGGCGACGTGCCGGTGCTGGGCGCGCTGTTCCGCTCCAGCCGTTTCCAGCGCAACGAGACCGAGCTGGTCATCATCGTCACCCCCTACATCGTGCGGCCGGTGAACAACCCGGCGCAGCTCGCGGCGCCGACCGACGGCATCTCGCCCACCCGGTTCTTCGACCGCGTCTTCTTCGGCAAGTTGAGCCGGCCCGGCCCCGGGGCGACGCCGCCGGCCCGCCCCAGTCTGGCCGGCCCCGCCGGCTTCATCGTCGAGTGAGGCCCGGCATGCGCGCGCTCCTCATCCTGTCCTCCGCGCTGGCCCTGGCCGGCTGTTCCGCCAACCCGACCGAGCGGGTCGAGTGGCCGGTGACGGTCGCCCCCGCGGCCGGCGACCCGCAGCGGCTCGTCGCGGTGCCGCCGGAGTGCGGCCCGGTGCCGGCCACCGTGTCGAAGCTGCACGGCACCGCCTGGCACAACCCGCAGCTCGGACTCGGCTGCGCGCAGGCGCGCAACTTTGCGCTCCAGGTGGAGAACCCGCGCGACCCGCTGTCCGGGCGGCCCACCGGCGCGGCGGACGCCGAGCGCGAGGCGGCGGCCGTCGCCCGCTACCACAAGGGCGAAGAGAAGGACCTGATGCGCAGCGGCACCACCGCCAGCTCCGGCGCCGGCGCGGGGGGCAAATGAGATGGCCGGAGTCGTGACCCTGTTCAAAGGCTCCCCCGACGCCCCGCTGCACGAGGCGTTCATGGCCTTCGTGTCGGACGAGGAGTCCTATCAGGTCGCCCGCGCGGTGGCCGGCGAGATGGGCTGGTCGGGCGCGGTGGTGCAGCGCGGCGGGGCCGGCGACGTGCTGGAGATGCTGGGCGGCGGCACCCCGGCGCCGAAGCTGCTGCTGGTCGACCTGGACGGCACCGCCAACCCGTTCGCCACGGTGGCGCGGCTGGCCTCCATGGCCGGGGGCGACACCCGGCTGGTTGGCCTGGGCACCGCCAACGACATCGACCTCTACCGCGACCTGATCTCGGCCGGCGCGGCCGACTATCTGGTCAAGCCGCTGCTGCCCGAATCGCTGCACCAGGTCATCCGCTCCGCCAGCCAGGCGCCGAAGCGCACCCAGCAGACGCAGGCCGAGCCGGGCCGGCTCGTCGTGG
Source organism: Azospirillum sp. (assembly GCF_050789165.1). Classification (NCBI taxonomy): domain Bacteria; kingdom Pseudomonadati; phylum Pseudomonadota; class Alphaproteobacteria; order Rhodospirillales; family Azospirillaceae; genus Azospirillum; species Azospirillum sp. The sequence goes on along the minus strand of NZ_JBOZRT010000118.1, from coordinate 28,369 downwards.
TGGTCGGCGTGCGCGGTGGGGTGGGGGCCAGCACGGTGGCGGTCAACACGGCGTGGCTGTCGGCGCACGAGTTCAAGCGCAAGACCGCGCTGCTCGACCTCGACCTGCATTTCGGCACCGACACGCTGGCCCTCGACCTCGAACCCGGCCGCGGCCTGCGCGAGGCTCTGGAAACGCCGAACCGCCTGGACAGCCTGCTGGTCGCCAGCTCCATGGTGAGCGAGAGCGAACGCCTGTCCGTGCTCGGCGCCGAGGAGCCGGTGGAGGACACCGTGTCCTTCGGGCCAACCGCCGTCGGGGCGCTGCTGGAGGAGCTGCGCGGCAACTACGAGCTGGTGGTGGTCGACCTGCCGCGCCACCTGCTGCCGGCCAACCGGGCGGTGCTCGGCTCGGCCGAGCAGGTGATCCTGGTGTCGGAGCTGTCGCTGGCCGGCATCCGCGACACGGCGCGGCTGGCGGCGGCGATCAAGGTGCTGGGCGGCCCGGCCTGCGTGGTGGTGGCCAGCCGCGCCGGCGGCTCGCGCAAGCCGCAGGTCGATCGCGCGACCTTCGAGCGCGGCATCCAGGGCAAGGTCGCCTTCCTGGTCCCGGACGACGAGAAGACCGTCGGCACCGCCGCCAACCAGGGCAAGGCGGTGGCCGCGCTGTCGCCCGGCTCGGCGGTGGTCAAGGCGCTGCGCGAGCTGACCCGGCAGGTCTCCGGTGCTCCGGCGCCGGCGAAGAAGGGCCTGCTGGGCTGGTTCAAGCGGGACGGCGCGTGATGATCGGCTTCCGCGGAGGCAGCGGCGGCCTGCCGCCCGACGACGCGGCCCTGGAGCGCAGCCTGCCGGTGCTGCGCGAACGCTACCTGCCGGAGCTGGCCAAGCGCCTCGACCCGGCGCGCGTGGCGACGCTGCCGCGCGGCGACGTGGCGCGCGAGGTGAAGGCGGGGCTGGTCGAACTGCTCGCCCGCGACCGCATCCAGCTCAACCTGCTCGACCAGCGCGATCTGGTGACGGTGTGCATCAACGGCCTGCTCGCCCTGCGGCCGGTCAACCACAGCGAGGTGCTGGCCGCCGTCCGCTCCGTGGTGGTGCCGATGCCGTTGCGCCGGTCGGACGAGGCCGAGGCGCCCCCCGCCCCGCCGGTCCCGGCCGCCGAACCGGAGCTTGAGCCGCTGCCGGAACCGGCGTCGCCCGCCGTCACCGGCGGCCAGCCGGAACTGGCGGCGGTGCTGCGCGCCGTGGGGATCACGCCGGGCGCGCCCAATCCGTTCGCCGCCGCTCCGCTCGGCACCACGTCGCTGTTCCCGCCGGAGGCGGAGGAGCCGCCCGAGCCCGAGAAGCCGGCCGAGACCCCCGTGGCGCGCATGGCCTCGTCCAACCGGGCGACGGTGGATCAGGCCAAGGACCGCGTCCAGCCGCTGCTGCTGACCCGCATCGACACCTCCGCCGCCGCGGCGATGAGCCGGTCGGAGCTGAGCCGCGACGTCGGCGACATCGTGCACGACCTGCTCGGCGAACAGCGCCTCCAGCTCAACCTGACCGAACGGCAGGAACTGGTCGAGCGCATGCTCGACGACATGCTGGGCCTCGGGCCGCTGGAACCGCTGCTGGCCGACGAGGCGGTCACCGACATCATGGTGAACGGCCCCAAGCAGGTCTACGTCGAGCGCAAGGGCAAGCTGACGCTGACCGACGTGCAGTTCCGCGACAACGCGCACGTCATGGCGATCGCCACGCGCATCGTCACGGCCATCGGCCGGCGCATCGACGAAAGCTCGCCGCTGTGCGACGCCCGCCTCGCCGACGGCAGCCGCGTCAACATCATCATCCCGCCGCTCGCCATCGACGGCCCCAGCATCTCAATCCGCAAGTTCTCCAAGAAGAAGATCACCCTCGACATCATGGCGCGGCAGGACAACATCTCGGCCGCCATGTGCACGGTGATGAAGATCGCCGCGCGCTGCCGGCTCAACATCCTGATCTCCGGCGGCACCGGCTCGGGCAAGACGACGCTGCTCAACGCCATGTCGCAGCTGATCGACCACACCGAGCGCGTCGTCACCATCGAGGACGCGGCGGAACTCCAGCTCCAACAGCCGCACGTGGTGCGCCTGGAGACGCGCCCGCCCAACCTGGAAGGGCACGGCGAGATCACCATGCGCGACCTGGTGAAGAACGCGCTGCGCATGCGCCCCGACCGCATCATCCTGGGCGAGGTGCGCGGGTCGGAGGCGGTGGACATGCTGCAGGCCATGAACACCGGCCACGACGGCTCGCTCGGCACCATCCACGCCAACCGCCCGCGCGAGGCGCTGACCCGCCTGGAAAACATGTTCGGCATGGCCGGGCTGAACATGCCGACCAAGGCGGTGCGCACGCAGGTCGCCTCGGCGCTCGACCTCATCGTCCAGGTCAGCCGCATGCGCGACGGTGTGCGCCGCGTCACCCACATCAGCGAGGTGGTGGGCATGGAAGGGGATGTCATCACCATGCAGGACCTCTTCACCTTCGAGTTCCAGGGCGAGCGCCCCGACGGCCGCCTGACCGGCGAGTTCAAGTCCACCGGCATCCGCCCGCACTTCCTGCCCAAGGCGGCCTATTTCGGTCTCGACAAGGCTTTGCTGGAGGCCATCTGATGGCCGGCGTCCCCCTCCTGGCGTGGCTGATCGGCGGCGGGGCGTTCTTGACGGTCCTGCTGATCGGGCTGGCCTTCTCCGGCGACGGCGACCGCGACCTCAAGCGCCGCGTCGCCCGCGTCGGCGCGGAGGGGCAGGGCGCGCGCCGCGCCGGCACCGCCAAGGCCGCCTCGACGCTGCGCCTCGACCAGCAGGACAGCGCCTTCCCGCTGCTGAACCGTCTCATCAAGGCCGCGGTCCCCAACCCGGAACGCATCCGCGACCGCCTCGCCCGCACCGGGCGGCGGATCCCGCTGGGCCAGTACCTCGCCGCCAACGCGGCGGCCGGGGGCGTGGCGTGGCTGGCGCTGGGCGTCGTCGCCGGCTTCCCGGCGGCGCTGTCGCTGGCCGGTGCGGTCATCGTCGGCGTCGGCGCGCCGCATCTGGTGATCAAGCACCTGGGCGACCGCCGGGTGGCACAGTTCATCGCCCAGTTCCCGGACGCCATCGACCTGATCGTGCGTGGCCTGCGCTCCGGCCTGCCGGTGACGGAATCGATCAGCGCGGTGGCGCGCGAGGTGCCGGACCCGCTGGGCGCCGAGTTCCGCCGGATCGCCGACGGCGTGCGCGTCGGCCAGCCGCTGGACGCCGCCATGTGGGACGTGGCGCGCCGCATCGACACGCCGGAGTTCCGCTTCCTGGTCATCGCCATGGCGATCCAGCGCGAGACCGGCGGCAACCTGGCCGAGACGCTGGGCAACCTGTCCGACCTGCTGCGCAAGCGCCGGCAGATGAAGCTGAAGATCAACGCGCTGTCGGCCGAGGCGCGGGCCAGCGCCTACATCGTCGGCGCGCTGCCGTTCGTCGCCTTCTTCGGCATGGCGGCGATCATGCCCGGCTACACCGAGACGTTCCTCCACGATCCGCGCGGCCTCCTGATGGGCGGCGTCGCGCTGGTCATGATCGCGATCGGCGGGCTGGTCATGTACAAGATGGTGAACTTCGACCTGTGAGTCTCGACACCCTCATACCCGGCGTGGCGCCGGCCGACCTCGCCGCCTGGATCTCGGGCGTGGCGGCGTTCGTCGTCGTGCTGCTGGTGTGGAACGCCTTTGTCGAACGCGATCCGCTGAGCGGCCGGCTCAAGGCGCTGGAGGCGCGGCGGGCGGCGCTGAAGGGCGACCTGTCGCGCACCGTGCGCCGCACCGACCGGCCCGCCGGCCGCATCGGCCTGATGCACAGCGTGGTCGAGCGCTTCAAGCTCTACGGCAGCAGCACCGCGGCCAAGGCGGCCGGCAAGCTGGCGCTGGCCGGCTACCGCTCCAAGGATTCGCTGACCGTCTACCTGTTCGCCAAGGCGATCCTGCCCTTCGTCGGCCTGGGCGCGGCGGCGCTGCTGGTCTTCGGCATGAAGGCGCTGCCGCTGCAGGGCATGCAGGCGGCGGCGGCGTGCCTCGGCGCCGGCCTGTTCGGCTCGCTGCTGCCCGACCTCTACCTGAACCGGCTGACGGAGGCGCGCCAGCTCGCCATCCGCCGCGCTCTGCCGGACGCCTTCGACCTGCTGGTCATCTGCGCGGAGGCCGGCCTCAGCCTCGACGCGGCGTTCGAGCGGGTGGCGCGCGAACTCGGCGAGGGCTGCCCGGAACTGGGCGAGGAGATCGGCCTGACCTCCGTCGAACTCGGCTTTCTGCCCGACCGCGCCAAGGCGCTGCAGGGGCTGGTGGACCGCGTGCCGCTGCCCGGCGTGCGGGCGCTGGTGACCACGCTCGCGCAGACCGAGCGCTACGGCACCCCGCTGGCCCAGGCGCTGCGCGTGCTGGCGGCGGAGATGCGCAACGAGCGCATGCTGAAGGCTGAGGAGAAGGCCGCCCGGCTGCCGGCGATCATGACGGTGCCGCTGATGGTGTTCATCCTGCCGCCGCTGTTCGTCGTCCTGGTCGGTCCGGCGATCCTCAAGAGCATCGACCAGCTGTTCAAGTAACCGGGCGGGTTCCTCCGGCCGCTCCCTTCCGGCGGCGGGCCGGGGGCGCTACAGTCGGCGCCGGTCAGGTCGGGGGCAGGAATGGGCGGCACGTGGCGCGCGGTGGTGCTGGGGTTGGCGGTGGTGGGCCTGGCGCTCGTCTGGCTGGCCAACGAGGTGGTGCGCCGCGCCGGCGACGACCGCGGCACGTTCATCCTCGCCGTGGCGGCGGCCGGTTTCGGCGTGCTGGCGCTGTGGTGGGTGTTCTCTCGCCTCGTGCGGCACTTCCGCGACCTGGAGCGGCTGGCCTCCGATCTGGCGGCGCTGCGCCATCGCGGCGATCTGCCCGCCGACTGGCAGGCGCGTTCCGGCGAGGTCGGCCAGGTGGCCGCGGCGCTGGCCGAACTGCTGCACCGCGAGCGACGCACCGGGGGCGCCGGCGGGCGTCTCGCCACCGTGGCGGCGGCGCTGGAGGAGCCGGTCGTGGTGCTCAGCGACCTCGGCCGCATCACGCTGCTCAACCCGGCGGCGGCGCGGCTGTTCGGCCCCGGCGTGGCGGTGGGCATGGACGTCTACGACGTGCTCGACCGTCCGGAGCTGTTCCGCGCCATCGAGCGTGCCCGCGGCGCCGGCCAGCCGGTGTCGGCCACGGTGCGCGGCCCTGGCGGGGCGGAACTGCCGGCGCAGGTCGTGGACTTCGGGCTGCAGGCCGGCGTGGCGCTGGTCTTCCCCTTCCACCCGGCGGCCCAGCCGCTGCTGCCCGTCCGTCCGTCCGTGGCCGCGCCCGCGGCGGCGCCGACCATCGGCGAGGACGAGCCGCTCGCCGCCCTGCCCATGGTGGCGCTGTCGGTCGATCTGGCCGAGGGGCGGGTGGTCGGCGTCGGCACCGTGCGCCTGTCGGGTGCCCGGGTGTTCCGCACCGTCTCGCTCGACGTGCCCGTCAACCCCGGCGAGCCGGTGCCGGGCGGCGCCCGCCCCTTCGCCGCCGCATGGCCGGTGATCGCCGAGGCGCTGCACCACGCCGTGGTGGTTGGCGTGGACGTGGATGCCGCGCTCGGCGCGTTGCGCATGGAAATGGAACGGGCGGGCCTGCCGCCGATGGAGGACCCGCCGGCCCTCGACCTGCGCCGCCTCGCCACGACCCTCGATCCGACGAACGCCGCCAAAGACCTGGCGGCGCTTGCGGCGCAGGTCGGCGTGGTGCCGCATCCCGGTGCTCCGCACGCGCTGCTCGCGGCCGAACTCGCCGCCGCGCTGCTGCGCCGGCTGGACGAGCGGGGCGTGACGACGCTGGGGGAGGCGCGGGCGCTGGAGGGCGGAGCGGCGCCGGCGCTGCCGCTGCCGCTGCCGCCGGGTTGAGGCGCTTGACCCTGTGCGGTGTGCGTCCCACTGTATGTCAAGCATTGACATATCCACGAAGGGCTTCCCTATGGCGACCAACGTGCACCTGACGCCGGAGCTGGAGCGCTTTGCCAAGCAGTGCGTCGAGACCGGCCGCTACAACAACGTCAGCGAGGTGGTTCGCTCGGCATTGCGCATGCTTCAGGACGCGGAAGCCCAGAAGGAGCGGTTCATGGCGATGCTGGAGGACGCCGAGGCTGAGGGAGAGCGCGACGGCTTTTTCGAAATCGATGACGTGGCCAAGGACCTCGACCGCATCATCGACGGTGCCGGGCGCTCCCGAAAATGAGGCCTGCGGTCCTTGCGCCTGCCGCGCGGCGTGATCTGGCGGACGCCATCGACTGGATCGCGAAAGATAACCCTGCCGCCGCACGCGCCTTGCGCGACGCCGTGATCGCCGCGGCGTCGAGAATTGGGGAGCACCCGGAGATCGGGAGTGTGCGCCCGCACTTGGCGGCGGAGCGTATCCGGTTCCTTATGCTGCGAGGCTTCCCTTACATTCTCGTCTATGCGGCGGACAAAGTGCCGCAGCGGATTTTGCGTGTGCTGCACGGTGCCCGCGATCTTCCCGCTGTATTGCGCGACCTCGACGCCTGACCCTTCACCCCCACCTCGGCCTTCTCCCCCGCTTCAGCGCCTGCACCGCCTCGTCGAGCGCCTGCAGGAACTGCGACTTGTCGCGCTGGCTCATCGGCGCGTTGCCGCCCTGCACCTCGCCCATCGCCCGCAAATCCGCCATCAGGGCCCGGCTGGCCAGCGCGCTGCCGATCGACGCGGTGGTGAACGGTCGCCCCGACGGACCGATGACCACCGCGCCGTTCTTCAGCGCGCGGTCGGCCAGGGGGATGTCCGCGGTGACGACCACGTCGTTGGCCCCGGCGCGCTCGGCGATCCAGTTGTCGGCGGCGTCGAACTCCGATCCCACGACCACCAGTTCCGAGATGCATTCGGTGGGCAGGCGGAGCGGGGCGTTGCTGACCAGCCAGACCTTCGACCCCGTCCGTCCGGCCACCTTGTAGATTTCCGCCTTGACGGGGCAGGCGTCGGCATCGACGTAGATGTTCAGCACCGTATATTGTCCTTCCCAGGTATAAGGGTGGGTTCCCAAGGGTGGCCATCATGCGCTAAAACCCTGCGCGGATCGATTCGGCGCCGTGTGCGGCGTTTTGTTTTTTCTCGTGCGAGAGGTCGGAGAGGCGCATGGCGTCCTACCAATACGTCTATGTCATGAAGGGCCTGAGCAAGGTCTATCCCGGCGGCAAGAAGGTGCTGGACAACGTCTGGCTGAGCTTCCTGCCCGGGGCGAAGATCGGCGTCCTCGGCGTCAACGGCGCCGGCAAGTCGACGCTGATGAAGATCATGGCCGGCCTCGACAAGGACTTCTCGGGCGAGGCCTGGGCGGCGCAGGGCGCCAAGGTCGGCTACCTGTCGCAGGAACCGCAGCTCGACCCCAACAAGACCGTCCAGGAGAACGTCCTGGAGGCGCTGGCCGAGACCAAGGCCCTGATCGACCGCTTCAACGCGGTGTCGGAGGCGATGGCCGACCCCGACGCCGACTTCGACGCGCTGATGGCTGAGCAGGCCGATCTGCAGGAGAAGATCGACCACGCCGACGCCTGGGACCTCGACCGCACGGTCGAGATCGCCATGGACGCGCTGCGCTGCCCGCCGGGCGACGCCGACGTGACCAAGCTGTCGGGCGGCGAGAGGCGCCGCGTGGCGCTGTGCAAGCTGCTGCTGGAGAAGCCCGACCTGCTGCTGCTCGACGAGCCGACCAACCACCTCGACGCTGAATCGGTGGCGTGGCTGGAGCGGCACCTGCAGGAGTACAAGGGCACCGTCGTGCTGGTCACCCACGACCGCTACTTCCTCGACAACGTCACCGGCTGGATCCTCGAACTCGACCGCGGCTCGGGCATCCCGTGGGAGGGCAGCTACTCCTCCTGGCTGGAGCAGAAGCAGAAGCGCCTGGAGCAGGAAGGCCGCGCCGAGGAGGCCCGCCAGCGCAAGCTGGACGTCGAGCTGGAATGGATCCGGCAGAGCCCGAAGGCCCGACAGGCCAAGTCCAAGGCCCGCATCCAGGCCTACGAGACGCTGCTGGCCGAGAGCGGCAAGGAGCAGACCGGCGAGGCCAAGATCGTCATTCCGGTGCCGCCGCGCCTGGGCAACGTGGTCATCGAGGCGGAGAGCATCGGCAAGGGCTTCGGCGACCGCCTGCTGATCGACGGCCTGTCGTTCCGTCTGCCGCCGGGCGGCATCGTCGGCGTCATCGGCCCGAACGGCGCCGGCAAGACCACGCTGTTCCGCATGATCACCGGGCAGGAGACGCCGGACAGCGGCACCTTCCGCGTCGGCGACACGGTGAAGCTCGGCTACGTCGACCAGAGCCGCGACACCCTCAACCCGAACAAGACGGTGTGGGAGGAAATCTCCGACGGCCTCGACATCATGGACCTCGGCAAGCGCACCATGCCGAGCCGCGCCTACGTGTCGTCCTTCAACTTCCGCGGCTCCGACCAGCAGAAGAAGGTCGGCCAGCTGTCGGGCGGCGAGCGCAACCGCGTGCACCTCGCCAAGATGCTGAAGTCCGGCGCCAACGTGCTGCTGCTCGACGAGCCGACCAACGACCTCGACGTCGATACGCTGCGGGCACTTGAGGAGTCGCTGGAGAGCTTCGCCGGCTGCGCCGTGGTGATCAGCCACGACCGCTGGTTCCTCGACCGCATCGCCACGCACATCCTGGCCTTCGAGGGCGACAGCCACGTGGAGTGGTTCGAGGGCAACTTCCAGGACTACGAGGAGGACAAGAAGCGCCGCCTCGGTGCCGACGCCGTCGAGCCGCACCGCATCAAGTACAAGCCGCTGGTGCGGGCCTGACCGTCGGGGTAGAGCGTTGTATCGGGGGGCTTCGGCCCCCCGAACTCTTTCAGGGGCCTTGGAATCGAGGTGGGGCCATGATCCGCGTCACGCACCGCATTTCGCTGGACGAGAGCGAACTGCACGAGGAATTCGTGCGCGCCTCCGGCCCCGGCGGCCAGCACGTCAACAAGACGGAAACCGCCGTTCAGCTGCGCTTCGACGTGCGCAACTCGCCCAACATCCCGGACGACGTGAAGGCGCGGCTGGCCAAGCTGGCCGGATCGCGGATGACGCAGGACGGCGTGCTGATCATCCAGGCCGACGGCTACCGCTCGCAGCTGCGCAACCGCGAGGACGCGCTGGAGCGCCTGATCGACCTGATCCGCGACGCCAGCGTGCCGCCCAAGCCGCGCAGGCCCACCAAGCCGACCTTCGGTTCCCAGCAGCGGCGCCTGGAAGGCAAGGCCGTCCGCTCGCAGGTGAAGAAGATGCGGGGCAAGCCCGTTGAGTGATCGCGGGCCGGTCGGGGGCGTCCACCTGCGCCGGCAACGATTTGGCGGGACTGGGGGAATAGGTGGGGCGCCCACGGCGTCTCCGTCGTGCCGGTGGATGATCTGCGGCGTCGCGGTCGGGTGATCACGACGGTCCACCCTCTCCAACACGGGAGGAACGACGATGATGATCCGGATCCTGCTTGTGGCGGCTCTCCTGGGCTTGGCGGCGTGCAACGGCGCGGGCACGGGGGGAGCGGACTCCACGCCGAGCCACGCCGGCGGTGTCGGCGGCGGTGGAGGAGGGGGTGGCGGCGGCGGTGGCGGATACTGACCGCCACGCCGCATGAGCCGACTGGGCCTACAGGTTCGTCGCCCCGCCGGGCGGCGTGCCGGGGTCCGGCGGCCCCAGCGGCGGCGAACCCGGCGGCACGGCGCGGTTGCGGTCGAGGCGGCGGATGATGATGTCGCCCTCCGGAGTCACCTCCGGCGGGGCGTAGGAGGGAAGCTGGCGAATCCAGCCCTCCAGCGCCTTCAGCAGCAGTTCGACGCCCTGCTTGGCCTGCTCTCCGGGCGTCGGCGCCAGGGGAGCGGGCGGTTCGGCGGCGAACGCCGGTGCGGCCAGCAACGCCGCCGCGGCGAGCGGAACGGACATCCTGCGCATGGTCTTGCCTCCACGCGGCGGCGGGCCGGCGTCGGCCGCCGCTCTCCTTATGAACGCCGGGAAGGGCCGGTTTATTCCCTTGGACCAAGGTCTCTCCCGGTCGGGGGGCGGCAAAAGTCGTATATACAGCCCTTGGTTATTAAAACGATCCGGCTCGCTGACTGCACCGCGCGGCCGGCTCGGTAAGTCCAATCCTTTTGCTCTTCAAATTCTTCTAAAGCAGAGCGCGGGCGCGACCGTGTCCCGCGGACACTCGAAGGCCCATCCGGGCGCGCGTTAACCAAGGATTAACTTTGCCGAAGCGTTGCTGCGTCTTGTTGTATTCGTGTAGACACGTACTAATTGTGCCTACATCCGCGAGTATGCTCCCCCTCCGATAAAGACGATATCCTGCACCGGTTCCCCGTACGAAAGACATCGGTGACGGATGGCCTTGCAGGCATTAGAGTATTCCACGATTTCCCTTGATCGGAAAGGGGACCCATGCCAAGAATTACGTATATTTCAACAGTGTAACGCGTTCGTGGCGAAGCTTTAGGGTGTCGACCAATGACCGAAAAGAACGCACGTAAGAGGGGCAGGCGCGGGTCGCCCGAATCCTGGTCGGTCGATGCACACGTGGGGCAGCGGGTGCGCATGCGCCGCACGCTGCTCGGCTACAGCCAGGAACGGCTGGGGGAGGCCATCGGTCTGACGTTCCAGCAGGTGCAGAAGTACGAGCGCGGTTCGAACCGCATCTCGGCCGGGACGCTGTACCGGTTGAGCCAGGTGCTCGACGTTCCGGTGAACTTCTTCTTCGATGCGTACGACGACCCGCACGCGAAGCCGGGTGCGCCCCGCAGTGAACCGCGGGCGGACGGCGACGGCGAAGGTGTGATCAGCCGGCGCGAGGCGCGCCTTCTGCGCCTGTGGCGCGCTGCGCCGCCAACGGTCGCCGACGAGATGCTGTCGCTGCTTGCTGCGCTGTCGCCGGCGCTGGGCGAGGCGCGCGAGGGCGGCGAGGAGGATCAGACGGTTTCGGCCAAGCCGGCGCCGCTGCGCATCGTCGACCGCGGCGACAGCGCCGCGTCGCGTCGCAACCGCCGCCGCCACGGCGCCGTGTGGGACCCGGCCGACATCTACCGCGCCAGCAAGACCGAGGCGTAGCGCTCCCGGGAAAACGAAGAACGCCGGCGGGGCAGATGCCCGGCCGGCGTTTTTCGTTGAGGGTGTGGCCCCTTGCCAGTGACGGCCTTTACCAGTGACGGGTTGGGCCGACGTCCATGTGCACGAAGCCGGAGCGCGGGTAATAGCCGACGCCCCCGGCCTCCAGCGCCATCGCCTGCTGGGCGACGGCCTTCAGGTTGCGGTCGGGCAGCACCACGTCCACCGCCATGCCGCGGGTGTGGTAGCTTTCCTTGGCCACGCCGCGCGAGCGGCGGCGGGCCAGGGCGTTGGTCTTGCGCGAGCGATAGCCGCAGACCACCTTGAAGGGGTCGCTGCTGTCCAGCTTCTGGCGTACCTGCCACAGCACGTCGAACAGGCGCGGGTCGGTGCGGCAGACCTGGTGCGCGCGGTGGTCGCGCAGCAGCACGTCCAGCTTGCGCAGCGCTTCCGGCCGGTAGGCGCCGTTGGCCCAGTAGACGTCGTCGAAATGGTCGCCGGTGTTGATGTTGTGCAGCGCCAGCCGGCGGACCGAGGCGCCCATCAGAGTCGCCGCCTCGGCGGCGGTCGGCGTCAGGAGAACCGGAGAAACCGTGGCCGCCGTCAGGGCGGCGACGCCGAAGCTCAGAAATCCGCGGCGCCCCACGACCGGGGCGGAATCATCCTCGTCTCTGTGCATGCCTATCCTCATCAATCCCTAGGCGATGAAAAGACGTCCACGCGATGGCGGACCCAGGCGGATCCCTATTGGATCCCAGTCGGATCAATACCCGTGGCCTAAGAATGCCGGGCTGGATTAGACCAAAATATTGTGGTCATCCAGGCCGCCTATCCGTATAGGCGAGGCCGTGATTGTTATCAACCAAATTTTGACCAATTCGTCTAGGAAGGCCTAGGCCGGGAGTCATGACGGTTGAACGCACTGTCCGAACAGCGGATTTGACGCGCGGCGCATCGCATTGTGCACCGCGGCGGTATAGACTGGGGAAGGAATGGCTGCTGCGCGGCGTGGGTGAGGGTGACGGCATGATGGTGACGGGCGCGATTTCGAGGCTGCTGGTGGTGGCGCTGCTGGTGCCGATGCTGCTGACGGCGGCTCCGGCCCGGGCGCAGGCGCCGCTTCCCGCCACCGAGGCGCCGCCGTTCCACGCCCAGCTGGCCGCATGGGCCGACCGCCTGGACGCCCGCGCCGCCGAACTGGAGGCGCAGCCGGTGCTGCCGGCCACCCGAATCGGCCCCGGGGCGCTGCTGAAGAAGGGCGCCGAGGGCGAACGGGTGGAGCGGCTGGCGCAGCGCCTGATCGAACTGGGCCATCTGCCGCCCGACCTCCGCACCGGCCGCTTCGACGACGCGATCGACGCCGCGGTGCGCGCCTTCCAGGTCGGGCTGGGGCTGAAGGCGGACGGGAAGGTCGGCGGCGGCACGCGGATCGCCCTCGACCGCACGCCGCAGGAGGCGGCCCGGCTGATGCGGCAGAGCGCCCAGGCGATGCGCGCCTTCCGCGAGACGGCGCCGGAGTCGGTGCTGATCGTCAACCTGCCGAGCCAGGAGACGACGCTGGTCCGCGGCGACCGGCTGGAGTTGACCATGCGCTCCATCGTCGGCCGACCGGAGCGCGAGACGCCGCTGCTCGAGGACCGCATCACCCACATCATCGTCAACCCGACCTGGACGGTGCCGCCGACGGTCCTGAAGAAGGACAAGCTGCCGAACCTGCGCGAGCGCGGCACCACCGGAATCGAGAACGCCATCGTCTACCTGGACGGCGAGCCGGTGATGCCGGAGACGGTGGACTGGAAGACGGTGACGCCGGGCCGCGTGCGCATCGTGCAGCAGCCGGGCGACTGGAACGCGCTGGGGCGCTTCCGCTTCAACCTGACCAACCCGCACAACATCTACCTGCACGGCACCAACGAGCCGCGGCTGTTCGACCGCGATCTCCGCACCATCAGCTCCGGCTGTGTGCGCCTGCAGGACGCGCGCGGGCTGGCCGAGCTGCTGCTGGCCGAGGTCGGCGTCACCCCGCAGAAGATCGACGACCTGCTGGCCAAGGGCGAGCCGCAGTGGATCAAGGTGCGCCCGCTGCCGGTGCGCTTCGTCTACTGGACGGCGACGGTGGCGCCGGACGGCACCATCCGCCTGCACCCCGACGTCTACGACCTGGGCGAGGAGCGCGCGCCGACCGGCGCCTGACGTCCGCGTCGCGTGTTGCATGACCGTTCCTTCGACACGCGGTTTGGAACCGGCATGACACCACGGGAGTTCCTGCGCGCCCTCGAGTCGCATCTGGCGGCGGAGAAGCCGGAGCTGGCGCCGGTGCTCGGTGCCTACCGCGACGCCGACCGCCTGCTCCGGCGCATGGGCCTGCTGCCGCCCGGCGAGTCGCTGGCGACCCGCGCCCGCTGGTGGCCGCTGATCGCCGTGCTCGGTGCCGAGACGCCGGCCCGGGTGGCCTTCCTGGACGGCATCCGGCCCTCGGGCTCCGCACCGGCCGCCGCCCTGTACGTCCATGGCGCGGCGCCGGCCGGCGACCCGCGGATCCCCGCCGCGCTCCCCGGCGGTCTCCGCCCCACCGCGTCCGACAGCCCGCGCCTGCGCGGCCGGCTCCTGCTGGACGTCGCGGGGGACGCCGCCCCGCCGTTCGGGCCGGTGATCGCGCAGGCGGACCTCGTGCTGCTGTTCGCCGACGCGGACCAGTCCGGCTCCGGGGCGCTGGCCGCCGGCTCGCGGCTCACCGTCCGCACGGAGGCCGACCTCGCCGAGGCCGAAGCCCGGACGGCGGAGGCCTCCGCCGCGTGCGGCCGCCGCACCGCCGGCCTGCTCGACGCGGTGGCGGAGGAGGTGGAGGACGAACTGGTGCCCTACCTGCAGGCGGCGCTCGCCCGCTGGCGGCGCGGCGTGCGGCGCGGGGCGTTCACCTGGACCGTGCTGCTGGCGCTGGTTCTGGGCGGCGCCGTCGCCCTGGCTGGCACCGGCAACCTGCCGGCGTTCGCCGCCTGGCTGGGCGAGGCCCGCCCGGCCGCGCTCGGCGGCGCGCCGGTGCGGCTGCTGGCGCTGGCGGCCGGCGTCGGCGGCCTGTGGCTGGCCGGGCACCAGTGGGTGCGCCGGGCCGCGGCGCAACGCGTCGCCGCCGAGCTGCCGGAGCGCATGGGGGAGGCCGACCTGTGTCCGCGCCGCGCCTTCCTGCGCGGCACCCGATGGTTTCGCCGGGGCGTCGCCGGCTGGGGCCGCGGCGCCAGCCGGCGCCTCGCCGCCATCCGGGCCGCGGCACGGGCCGTTTCCTGATCCCCACCCGTTCGTACGGAGACCGCCCAAGCGCCATTGCCCTTGCGGCGCAGCGTGCTATAAACGCGCCACTTGGACGTGGAGAAGGACAGTCCTGTGGCGATCGACGCCTCGGTCCTGGTGCTGAACGGGCCGAACCTGAACATGCTGGGTGTGCGCGAACCGCACATCTACGGCTCGCTGACGCTTGACGACCTGGAAGCGGCGTGCCAGGAGCGCGCGGAGCAGCTCGGGCTCGCCATGGACTTCCGGCAGTCGAACCATGAGGGCGAGCTGGTCACCTGGATCCAGCAGGCCCGCACCGAGCATGACGGCATCGTCATCAACGCCGGCGCCTACACGCACACCTCGGTCGCCATCATGGACGCGCTGATCCTGGCGGAGCTGCCGGTGGTCGAGGTGCACCTCTCCAACATCTTCAAGCGGGAGCCCGTCCGCCACCACTCGTACATCACCGGGGTGGCCAAGGGCATGATCTGCGGCTTCGGGCCGCACGGCTATCTGCTGGCGCTGGACGCCATGCAGCGCATCCTCGGCCGCGACTGAAAAGCACGGGATTTCAAGAGACTATGGCGAACTTCGACATCGACGGCGACCTTATCCGCAAGCTTGCGGACCTGCTGCGCGAGACCGGGCTGAACGAGATCGAGTTCGCCGAGGGCGACAAGAGCCTGCGCGTCTCGCGCGGCGCCCCCGCCACCTCGGCGCATGTGGTGCACACGGCCGCCCCGGCGGCGGTCGCGGCGGCTCCGGCCGCCACTCCGGTGAAGGGCGCGGCGCACCCCGGCGCGCTCACCTCGCCGATGGTCGGCACCGCCTATCTGGCGCCGGAGCCGGGCGCGGCCCCCTTCGCCAAGGTCGGCGACACCGTGAAGGCCGGTCAGACCGTCCTCATCATCGAGGCCATGAAGGTGATGAACCCGATCAAGGCGCCGCGCGGCGGCACCGTGACCGAGGTGGCGATCACCGACGGCCAGCCGGTGGAGTTCGGCGAAGTCCTCCTGGTCATCGAGTAAGGGAAGGACGCATCCCTTGGCGATGTTCGAAAAGATCCTGATCGCCAACCGCGGTGAGATTGCGCTTCGCATCCACCGCGCGTGCCGCGAGATGGGCATCCACACGGTGGCGGTGCACTCCACCGCCGACGCCGACGCCATGCACGTGCGCCTCGCCGACGAGAGCGTCTGCATCGGCCCGGCTGCGGCGCGCGAGAGCTACCTCAACATCCCGGCGATCCTGTCGGCGGCGACGATCACCGGTGCGGACGCCATCCACCCCGGCATCGGCTTCCTGTCGGAGAACGCGCAGTTCGCCGAGATGGTGGAGGAGCACGGCTTCACCTTCATCGGCCCGACCGCCGACCACATCCGCATCATGGGCGACAAGGTCACTGCCAAGAAGACGGTGAGCGACCTCGGCCTGCCGGTGGTGCCCGGCTCCGACGGCCCGGTGCCGACCGCGGAGGAGGCCGAGAAGGTCGCCCGCGACATCGGCTACCCGGTGTTGATCAAGGCGGCGGCCGGCGGCGGCGGCAAGGGCATGAAGGTCGCCCGCAACCCCGAGCAGCTGCGCGAGGCGTACCAGCTCGCCCGCGGCGAGGCGCGCGCCGCCTTCGGCAACGACGAGGTCTACATCGAGAAGTACCTCGGCCGTCCGCGCCACATCGAGATCCAGCTGCTGGCCGACCTGCACGGCAACGTCGTGCACTTCGGCGAGCGCGACTGCTCGGTGCAGCGGCGCCACCAGAAGGTGATCGAGGAGGCGCCCAGCCCGGCGCTGAACGTCGCCCAGCGCGACTTCATCGGCGAGTTGGCGGCGCGCACCACGCGCGGCTTCGGCTACCGCGGCGTCGGCACGATGGAGTTCCTGTTCGAGGACGGGCAGTTCTACTTCATCGAGATGAACACCCGCCTGCAGGTCGAGCACACGATCAGCGAGATGATCACCGGCGTCGATCTGGTGCGCGAGCAGATCCGCGTCGCGGCGGGCGCACCGCTCGGCTACACCCAGGCGGACATCCGCTTCCAGGGCCACGCCATCGAGTGCCGCGTGAACGCCGAGAACCCGGAGACCTTCGTCCCGTCGCCGGGCAAGATCGACGGCTACCACGCGCCGGGCGGCCTGGGCGTGCGCGTCGATTCGGCGCTGTACGACGGCTACCGCGTGCCGCCGCACTACGACAGCCTGATCTCCAAGCTGGTGGTGCACGGCACGACCCGCAACGAGTGCCTGATGCGCCTGCGCCGCGCCATCGAGGAGTACGTGATCGGCGGTATCGACACGACCCTGCCGCTGCACGAGCGCATCATCGCCGAGCCGGACTTCATCAACGGCGCCTACGACATCCACTGGCTGGAACAGCTGATGGGGATGAAGAAGTAGGGTTCCGCTGCGGGTGTGAGCGAAGGCAGCATTGTACGGAAACGCCGGCCTTTCCCGGGGAAAGGCCGGCGTTTCCGTTTGTGGACGCTTCGCAGTGTCCCTCTCCCGCCCCGGGAGAGGGAGGGGCCCGCGCGCAGCGCGGGAGGGTGAGGGCAAGTCCAAGGATCCTCGTAATGCCCGTCACCCGGCCGCTGCGCGGCCACCCTCTCCCGGGGCGGGAGAGGGTTACTTCAACACTGCCGTCCGTCCGCACCGGTCCGCCACGCCCTTGCCGCAGGCGCGCGGGGTGAGGTCCTTGTCGAGGCAGACGCGCACCTCGCTGACCTGACGGCGCTGGCAGACCAGCGCGATCATGTCTGGCTTCAGTCCCGGGTTGGCCTCGACGAACTGCGCCTCGACCTGGTCGGCGGGCATCGACAGGCCGTCCTTCGGCGCCGACAGCGCGGCCGGCACCTTCACCTTGGCCGTCGCGGCCCGCACCTTGGCGAAATAGTCCGTTGCCGGCAGGCCGGAGCAGGTGCCGTGCGTCCTCCACTCGTGCAGGATCAGGCCGACGTCCGGCATGGTGCCGATCATGTCGTCCACCACCGCCTTCGGCACGGTGCGGCCCGGGGCGCAGGAGCGCGGGTAGCCGCCGTCGGAGAACTGCGGCCACAGCCCGTGCACCACCCAGCCGAAGCGCTTGCCGGCCGTGCACTGCTCGGTGTCGGCGGCCCGCGATTCCCGCGCGCAGTAGGCCGGCGACCAGGACAGGCTGAGCACGTAGTAGTCGAAGGCGCCCGGCTCGGCCTTGCGCTGTGCCGACGCCGCGCCGGGCGTCAGGACGGCTGCAACCAAAAACAGGAAGAGGGCGGAATCTGCTATCCGCATCGTCGTCTCCGCGGTGGAAAAAGCACGCAGGGTTTGAATACCATTGTGCGTCAAAGCCCGTGCCGTGTCACGTCGCGGCGCGCGGCGGTCCGACGGTGTTTCGACGCCGGCGCGCGGACCCGGTATACTGCGCGCATGATCGACCTGAACGCCGAGCTTCTGCTGCGCGCCTACGCGTCGGGCATCTTTCCGATGGCGGAGAGCGCCGAATCGCCGGACCTCTACTGGTTCGACCCGGAACAGCGCGGCATCCTGCCGCTGGATGCGTTCCACGTGCCCAAGCGCCTGAAGCGCACGGTGCGCGCCGGCACGTTCGAGCTGCGCTTCGACCACGACTTCCGCGCCGTGATCGAGGCGTGCGCCGAGCCGACCGCCGAACGGCCGAAGACCTGGATCAACGCCGACATCGTCCGGCTCTACGGCGACCTGCACGACCGGGGCTTCGCCCACTGCGTCGAGACGTGGCGGGACGGGCGGCTGGTCGGCGGGCTGTACGGGGTGTCGCTGGGCACCGCGTTCTTCGGCGAGAGCATGTTCAGTCGCGAGACGGACGCCAGCAAGGTGGCGCTGGTGCATCTGGTGGCGCGGCTGCGGGCCGGCGGCTTCACGCTGCTCGACACCCAGTTCGTGACCGAGCACCTGAGCCGCTTCGGCGCGCTCGAGATACCGCGCGCCGAGTACCGCCGACGTCTGGCGCGCGCGTTGGGAGGGCACGGCGTGTTCGAGGGAATCGACCAGGAGCGGGCGGTGGAGGCGCTACTTGGGCAGGCAGGATAGCACCCAGAGATCGTAGATCGGGTGCTCCATGGCCGACAGCGCCGGGCTGGAGGCGAACATCCAGCCGGTGAACACGGCTTCCGCCTGGGCGTCGGGCTTGGCCTCGACCACCTCGAAGAAGGCGGCCGACTCCGGCACCTCGATCGGCGGGTTCTCCTTGCAGGCGCGCAGGGTGATCCGCAGGTTGCCGAAGGATTTCGTCTCGCCGACGGCGATCTCGAAGGTCGAGGTGCGCGCGGTGACCTTGTCGAGGGTCTGCACGCGGGCGGCCGGCCGGTCCACCATCTGCGATGGCACCGGCGCGGCCACGGCTGTGCCGGCAAGGGCGAGAAGCGCAACCGCGCAGGCCGCGCGCAGACCGGAAGACATCGTCACGTCCGTTCGCTGTCGGAAACCCGTTCGCGCCTTTATAGCGGAAGCCCGACGCGCGTCCAGACGGACGTTGCCCCGTCCGAGGCTGGCCTGCGTTGCGTCGCCCTGGATCGTGTTACTTGGCGCTGCCGGTGCGGCGCTGCTCCTGGCGCTCTTCCACCTTCTCGACACCGGCGCCGCCCGCGGCGCCCACGCCGGCGCCGACCACCGCGCCCACCGGGCCGCCGACCACCGCGCCGGCCGCCGCGCCGCCCAGGCCGCCGGTCGCCGCCTTCTCCTCCATGTTAGCGCCGCACGCCGTCAGCGCCAGACCGAGCGCCAGGATCGGCAGAGTACGGATCAGCATCGCTTTGACTCCCCATTGTGGTGCGCTCTTGCGCATCGGCGGGGAAACGGCCTGGAACGGTGGAGGTTCCGCTGTGCGTCAGACCGGCTTGTCGGCGGCGAAGCGCAGGCGGACGTAGTCGGCGGTCCACCGGCCCTCCTCGTCGCGCAGCTCGGGCTCCAGCTCCGCCAGCACCTCGCCGAGGAAGCTCGGCCGCTCGGCCGGCGGCAGCGCCTGGGTGAAGCTCTGCGCGAAGGTGGCGAGCCAGCCCGCCATGTCGGTCGGCAGCGGGGTGGGGCGGGGGAAGCGCTCGATGCGGCGGACCTGCAGGCCGGCCGATTCCAGGCGGGCGCGGTAGTCCTCCGGGGTCGGGAAGTACCAGGGATCGACACGGCGCGCGTCGACGCCGCGGCGCTGCAGCGCGCGGCCCAGCGCGGCGTGGATGGCGCCGACGTTGCCGGCTCCGCCGCACTCGCCGACGAAGCGCCCGCCCGGCTTCAGCGCGCGGCACACCCCGGCGATCACCGCGTCCGGGTGCTTCATCCAGTGCAGCGCGGCGTTGGAGAACACCGCGTCGAACTCCTGGCGGAAGGGCAGGGCCTGCGCATCGACGACCCGTGCGTCCAGCCCGCGGCGCCGCGCCGCCTCGACCTGCTCGGCGCTGGAGTCGATGCCGACGACGGTGCAGCCGGCGGCCGCCAGCGTCTCGGTCAGGCTGCCCTCGCCGCAGCCGATGTCGAGGACGCGCTCGCCCGGTTTCGGTGCCAACCACTCCACCACGCCCAAGCCCAGCTTCGGCACGAAGCCGGCGTGCTGCATGTAGTGATCGGATTCCCAGCGCTGAACCGTGACGGACACGTTACCCTCTGAAACTGGAGTCAGGTCAGGGGCATACGCCGGCCGTGCCGAACACGCATGATTCTGACCTCATCGCCATCGATGCGGTAACGAATAATGTATGGCCACACGATCAGCAACTCCCGTCGGCCTCTGCCGATCGGTCGCCCGCGTTCGGGGAGTTCGCCAAGGCTCTCACCCGTGGAAAGCAGACGTTCAGCCAAATGCATGGCTGCGCCGGGATTGAACGCCATGACGTAGGTGTAAATGAGGTTGATGTCGCGCAGGGCGGCGGGCGCCCAAATCACCCGCAAGGGGGAGGCTCGTACTGACCGGCAGCCAGCTTCTTGAGCCAGACGCGGACCTTCTCGTGCGAAATTCCCTTGCCGGCCGCCAACTCGGTCTCCGCCTCAAGGAGCGCTTGCTCTTCAAGGTCATGATTCTCGATGTCGAAAATGCTGGCCGGTTCACCCATGGCGCGAATCTACGCGTGAACGATGCCTTCGGCAAGGGGACGCGAGTGGTTCATGCGGATAAGGCGGGACCAAGCCCGCCCTATCCTCACATCTTGGCCGCGCCGGGATCCTTCGGCGCGTCGCCGCCCTTGTTGGTGTTCTGCAGGCTGAAGATGACCTGCCCCAGCAGCTGCTCCAGGCCCGGCACGCTCTGCGTGTACTCGATGCGGCCGCCGGCGGCGATCGTCTGCTCGTCGCCGCCGGGTTCCAGCGACATGTACTTGCCGCCCAGCAGGCTCTCGGACGCCACCACGGCGGCGGTGTCCTTGGGCAGCTTGATGCCGTTGTCGATCTGCATGTGGACGACGGCCTGGAACGACTTGGGGTCGAGCGACAGAGTTTCGACCGAACCGACCTTCACGCCGCTGATGCGCACGTCCGCGCCCGCCGCCAGCCCGTTGATGCTGGAGAAGTTGGCGGACACGGCGTAGCCCTGGACCTTGCGCAGGTCCGCGCTGCGGTAGGCGAAGACCAGGAAGAAGGCGGCGACCACGAGGACGACTCCGCCCAGCACGGTCTCGATAACGTTCCGGCGCATGATGGTTCCTAGCTCGGCCGGCGGCTCAGTTCGGGGTCCACGGCTCGTAGTCGCCGGTGGCGCCCGCGCGCTTGCCGCCCTGCAGCACGTGGCCGGGCGGACGGTAGGCCTGCGCCGAGCCCGACGGGTTCGGCTTCCACTCCTGCTGCCAAGCCTTGTGGTAGGGGCTCTGGCCCTCGGGCAGCGGCTCCTTGGCCGAGTGGTGCAGCCACGCGTGCCACTCCGGCGGCACCTTGGACGCCTCGGGCTCGCCGTTGTACAGCACCCAGCGGCGCTCGCGCATGCCGGCCCGGCTGTTCTTGGCGCGGTAATACGTGTTGCCGAAGCGGTCGGTGCCGACCACCTCGCCCTGGCGCCACGTCAGGAAGCGGATCTGGATGTTGGCCATCCAGGTAATGAGGGAGACTTTTTCGCTCATCGTCGCGGTCGGTGTCGTTTTGCAGAGGGGGCGTAGGCCCAAAGGGAGGGCCCCGGCGAACGGCGCGCACTATGACACCCCGGAGGACGCCCGTCCACTGCCATGCTCCGGTTTTTAAGCGCTCAGGCGAAGCGGCGCTCGGTCAGCAGCAGGCGCAGCGCGAAACCCAGGAACAGCACGCCCGCCACGCCGTCCAGCGCGGTGCGCAGGGCCCGGCTGGTCAGCACCCGGCGGGCCGCCCCGGCGCTCAGCACCGCCACCCCGGCGAGATAAAGGAAGCCCATGCCGCACAGGATGAGGCCGAGCAGGAAGATCTGCACCCCCACCATGCCGCGCTCCGGCGCCACGAACTGCGGCACGAAGGCGAGATAGAACAGGATGATCTTCGGATTCAGCAGGTTGGTCAGCACCGCGTTGGCGAACACCCGCCGCGCGGACGCGGGCGGCGGCGCCTCGACGGGCGCGGCGCCCTGGCGGCGGGCGGCGATCACGCTCCACAGCGCCTTGCCGCCGATCCACGCCAGATAGGCGGCGCCGGCGTAGCGCAGCAGGTCGAACAGCGTCGGCGAGGCGGCGATCAGCGCCGACACGCCGGCCGCCGCCAGCACGGCCTGCAGCACGTTGCCGGCGGTGATGCCGGCGGTCGCCACCAGCCCGGCGCGCCGCCCCTCGGTCAGCCCGCGGGCCAGAACCAGCAGCGAGTCGGGCCCAGGCGCCAGCACCAGCACGGTGGCGGCGACCAGATAGAGCTGCAGCAGGTGCGGGTCGAGCGGCATGGCCGGTTCCTCGGGAAGGGCGGTGTCGCAGCGACTATAGTGTGCCCAACGGATGGGCACACCCGCGTTGCGCGCAGGGCCGCTCTTCAGTCCGGCTATCTCAATCCGGCCGCCTCAATCCGGCCATCTGCGGTGCGTCCACAGCCACTGCTCCGGCCGCTCGCGGATCCAGGTCTCCAGCAGCGCGGTCAGCCGCTCGGTCAGAACCCGAACGTCGGCGGCGCGGTCGCCGGTGTTCGGCGGGTCCATCGGCGGGAAGACGGTGATGCGGAAGCGGGCGCCGTCCAGCCGCTCGGTGCGGGCCGGCGCGATGGGAATGCCCAGGCGCAGCGCGAACGTCGCCGCGGCCGGGGCGGTCATCGCGTCGCGGCCGAAGAAGCGGACGGGGATGCCGTCGTTCAGCTTTTGGTCGATCAGTATGGCGACGTGCCCGCCCTCCGACAGGACGCGGACCAGCGCGCGTGCGCCGGCCGGCCCCTTGGGGATCTGCGTCGAGCTGCCGGCGCCGCGCAGCCCGACCAGCAGGTCAGCCACGTCCGGGTTGTTCGGCGCCCGGTAGACCAGCGCCAGTTCCAGACCCAGCTTGCGCGAGGCCAGCGGCGGCACTTCCCAGTTGGCGAGGTGGCCGGACACCAGGATGCCGGCGCGGCCGTCGTCGCGCATCGCCTCGATGATCTCGCCGCCCACCACCTCGGTGCTGCGCTCGGCCAGCGCGTCGAGATGCGCGTACTCGCCGATGGTGCGGCCGAGGTTGTCCCACATGCCGGTCAGGATCGCGTCGATCTCGGCGGCGGACTTCTCGGGGAAGGCGCGCTCCAGGTTGCGCCGGGCGGTGCGGTGGCTGGGCAGCCGCGGGCCGAGCGTCCGGCCGATGCGGCCGCCGAGGTCGGAGGCGCGCTCCGGCGTCCGCGCGCGGAACATCGCCACGGCGAGGCGCACCAGCGCCGCTTCCAGCGGATGGGCGACGTGGCGGGTCAGCCACTTGGCGAACGGGCTACGCGGCTTCGCCACGGTGTCCTCCCTTGGCGAGCAGGCGGTCGAGCAGGGCGTCGAGCGCCGTCGGGTCGTCCCATGCCGCCCGCACCGGCAGCACCCGCACGCGCTCGCGCAGCGTCGCCGGCAGGCGGACGGCGTCCTTGGCGGTGGTGACGGGCTCCGCCGCCAGCGCCTCGGCACGGGTGAGCAGGCGGCGCACCTCGTCCTCGCGGTAGGGGTGGTGGTCGGCGAAGGGGTGCGCCTCGGCCACCTCGGCGCCCAGCGCCCGCAGGGTATCGAAGAATTTCTCCGGTCGCCCGATGCCGGCGAAGGCCAGCACGCGGCGCCCGGCGAGACCGCTGTCCTCCGCCGCGATGCGGGCGCGCAGCACGGGCAGCGGCGCCACCCGGGCCGCGACTCCGGCGCGGTCCTCGCCCATGACCACCACGGCGTCGGCGCGGGCGAGGCCGCGCGCCACCGGTTCGCGCAGCGGCCCGGCGGGAACGAGGCGGCCGTTGCCGAACCCGGTGGCGCCGTCCACCACCAGCAGCGACAGGTCCTTGGCGAGGGCGGGGTTCTGGAAGCCGTCGTCCATCACGATGGCCTGCGCCCCGGCCGCGACCGCCGCCCGCGCCCCGGCGGCGCGGTCGCGCGCCACCCAGGTGGGGGCGTGTCCGGCCAGCAGCAGCGCCTCGTCACCGACGTCGGCGGCGCCGTGCCGTGCCGGGTCGACGGCGAGCGGCCCGCGCTCCGCCCCGCCGTGCCCGCGGGTCAGCGCGTGCGCCGCGACGCCGCGCGCCGTGAGCGCCTGCAGGATCGAGACCGCGACCGGCGTCTTCCCGGCGCCGCCCGCCACCAGGTTGCCGACGCACAGCACCGGCACGCCCGCAGGCTGCGGCGTCGCAGACCACGTCCGCAGCGCGCCGCCGAGCCCGTACAGGGATCCGACGGGGGCGAGCAGGCCCGCCAGCGCGCCGGCGGGCCGGTACCAGAAGGCGGGCGTCCTCATGCCGCGGCCTTCACGCCGGCCTGGGCGAGCAGCGGCGCCAGCGCGTCCAGCGCCCGGTCGACGACGCGCCGGTTGTGCTCGGTCACCCGGCGCGCCCCGGCGACCACGGCGGCGCGGGCCTCGCCGTCGGTCAGCAGGCGGGCCACGGTGGCGCGCAGCGCCTCCTGGTCGGCGACGGCGACGGCGCCGCCCGCGGCCTCCAGCTGGTGGGTGATCTCGGCGAAGTTCCACATGTGCGGGCCGTACACCACCGCGCAGCCGAGCTGCGCCGGCTCCACCGGGTTCTGCCCGCCGTGCGGGATGAACGAGCCGCCCATGCACACCACCGGCGCCAGCCGGTACAGCAGGCCCAACTCGCCCATCGTGTCGGCGACGTACACGGCGTGCCCGGCCTGCGGCAGCGCGCCCTCGGCGCGGCGGGCGGCGCTCAGGCCGCGCGCCTGCATGAGCGCGGCGATGTCCGGGCCGCGGTGCGGGTGGCGCGGCGCCACGATGGTCAGCAGGGCGGGCAGGCGGGCGGCGAGCTCCGCGTGCACCTCGGCGGCGACGGCGTCCTCGCCCGGATGGGAGCTGGCGAACAGCCAGGCCGGCCGCTCCTCGCACGCCTCGCGCAGCGCGGCGAGGTGCGCCGGGTCGGCCGGCGGCGGCTCGGCGGAGAATTTCAGGTTGCCGACGCAGGCGACGCCGGCGGCGCCCAGGGCGCGCAGCCGCTCGGCGTCGCCCTCGGTCTGCGCCAGCACGACGCGGAAGGTCGCCAGCAGGCCGCGCACCAGCCCCGGCGCGTAGCGCCAGCGGGCGAAGGAGCGTGCCGACATCCGCGCGTTGACCAGTGCCGCCGGAATGCCGCGCCGGCGCACGCCGGCCAGCAGGTTCGGCCAGATCTCGGACTCGATCCACAGCACCAGGTCGGGCCGCCAGTGGTCGAGGAAGCGGCCGACCGCATCCGGAAGGTCCACCGGCACGTATTGGTGTATGGCACGCGCCGGCAGGCGGCGGGCCATCAGCGCCGCCGAGGTGACGGTGCCGGTGGTCAGCAGCACGGTGGCGTCGGGGGCGAGGGCCAGGATGCGGTCGATCAGCACCAGCACCGAGTTCGCCTCGCCGACGCTGGCGGCGTGCACCCACACCAGCGGCCCGGCCGGGCGCGGGCGCACGGCATGGCCCAGCCGCTCGCCGCCGCGCAGCGGGTCTTCCTTGCCGGCCGCGCGCCGGCGGTCGAGGTAGAGGCGCACCGCCGGCCCGCCGATGTAGGTCAGGCCGCGGTAGAGGGAATGAAGCATGCGGGTATGAACGACGACGAAAACCACCACCACGGCCGCGGCGGGGTCGCGCGCGGCGGCGGCACCTTAGCACGGGCGCGGCCGGGAATCGAACGGCGGAAAACACAACCGGTCGGCCGCGGGGAAATGCTACCGTGTGCACGTATTGCCCGCCCAGAGGAGGCTCGATGATCCGGAGGATTGCGACGTACGTGATCGCGGCCGTTCTGACGGCGGCGGCCTGCGCCGGATTCCTCGTCGCCGAACGGAACGAGCACGAGCGCCGCGAGGAGGCGGCGCGGCACGAGGTGTCGCACGACCTGGGCATCGTCCGCTCGCGGCTCGAGGGCCAGCTCAACGACTCGCTGCTCACCGCCCGCAGCTTCGAGGCGCTGCTGCGCGCCCAGACCAAGCTGGATGCGGAGACCTTCGACCGCGTCGCCCGGCAGATCCTCACCCCCGACCGCAGCGAGATCCTCAACATCGCCGCCTCGTCGCTCACCGTCATCGAGTTCGCCTACCCCGACAAGCGCGTCATCGGCACCGACTACCGCTCCATCCCCGACCAGTGGGAGGGCGTGCGCAACGCCATCATCCAGCACAAGGGCATCGTCGCCGGACCGGTGCGGCTGGTGCAGGGCGGCCTGGGCATCGTCAGCCGCACCCCGGTCTTCATCGCCGACGGCCGCAGCGGCGAGAGCTTCGCCGGCCTGGTCAGCGTGGCGATCGACGCCGCGGAGCTGTTCTTCAAGGCCGGGCTGGGCCGCATTCCCAACTACATCGAGGTGGCGATCCGCAACACCGAGGGCGGCAGCGCCGGGCAGGTGTTCTTCGGCCGGCCGGAGCTGTTCGGCCGCGAGCCGGTCCGTCTCGACGTGTTCTTTCCGGGCGGGCGGTGGGAGATCGCCGCCGTGCCGATCAACGGCTGGGCGGCGGCGGCGTGGCAGGAATCCGGGCCCTTCCGCACGCTGGGTGTGGCGTTCCTGGCGCTGGCGGCGGCGGCGCTGTTCGGCGCGGCGTGGTACGCCGACCACCAGTTCCGCAGCGCCCGCGCCGCCACGGAGAGCGAGCAGCGCTTCCGCCGTCTGGTCGAGACGGTGCCCGTCGCCATCCTGATCCACCGCGACGGCGTCATCCTCTACGCCAACGCCGAGGCCGCTCTGCTGCTGGAGGCGGAGAGCCCGGAGGCGCTGAACGGCCTGCCCGTGCTCACCGTGATCGACCCCACCTTCCACGACGTCGTGCTGCGCCGCATCGCCGTCGCGCACCGGTTCGGCGGCAACCCGATCATGGAGCAGGTCTACCGCACGCTGCGCGGGCAGCGGCTGACCGTCGACGTGTCCAGCACGCTGACCGTCCACGACGGCGCGCCCGCGGTGCTGACCGCCGTGCGCGACGTCACCGCGCGCAAGCGGGCGGAGGAGGACCTGCGCGCGCTCAACCAGACGCTGGAGGCCAAGGTGCTCGAGCGCACCCGCGCGCTGGCCGAGACCGGCGAGCAGCTGCGCCGCGCCAAGGAGCAGGCGGAGGACGCGAACGCCGCCAAGTCGCGCTTCCTGGCGCACATGAGCCACGAGCTGCGCACGCCGCTCAACAGCGTCATCGGGTTTTCCGAGGGCATGCGCAGCGGGTTGCTCGGCACGCACTGCTCGGTGCGCTGCACCGGCTACCTCGATCACATCCACCGCGCCGGCTCGCTGTTGCTGGAGCTGATCGACGAGGTGCTCGACATGGCCAAGGTCGAGGCCGGCACCATCGACCTGCAGGAAGGCGAGGTGGAGGTGCGTGACCTGGTCGAGGAGAGCCTCGAACTCGTCCGTCAGCGCGCCCGGGGCAGTGGCGTCCGCCTGGAGCTGAGCATGGCCGACGATCTGCCGTCGGTGCGCGGCGACTACCGCCGGCTGCGGCAGGTGCTGCTGAACCTGCTGTCCAACGCCGTCAAGTTCACGCCGGAGGACGGCACGGTGTCGCTGATCGCCGGGCGGCGCGCCGACGGCGGCGTCACGCTGACGGTCGCCGATACGGGCATCGGCATCGCCCCGGAGGATCTGGCCACCGTCTTCTCCCCCTTCGGCCGGGTGGAGAGCGTCCTGCACCGCAACACCGACGGCACCGGCCTGGGGCTGCCGCTGGCCCGCCAGTTCACCGAGCTGCACGGCGGCACGCTGACGCTGGCCAGCGCGCTGGGCGAGGGCACGCGGGTCACCGTGGATCTCCCGGTGGAGCGTTCCATCGGCGTCTCCGCGTCCTAGCAAAAATCGTTAAATTCTAGGGAAAACCCGCAAGTCTGCGACCATCTAGCCAATTCCTCCGCCGCTGAGGATTTGGCATAGGGAGGCGTGCGCCGGAGAGCGCGAGAAAAATACAAAGAAGACGAAGTATTCATTTGGAGGTTCACGATGGACACCGAGACCGCCGTTGCCGTTATCGCCTCCTTGGACCGGGCCGAGCGCGTTTTATCGGAAATCCGGGTTCATCAGCACGATGAGCACGGCTGCAACAGCATCGCCTGCCAACGCGCTTTGCTCGACGAAGCGCGCGGCCTGCTCGACCGGGCGCACGAGTGTCTGTGAGGGGGAGGGGCACCTCTCCTGCCGTCCTCAAGGCATGATAACGCGCTCTGGTGCTCGTACACCTCTCGCACCGCCATCCCCGCGCAGGCGCATAGCGCTGAGTCAAGGGCTTCCAGCGCGTACTCGGCGTTCAACCACGTCCCCATCCCGTCATTCCCGCGCAGGCGCACGGCTGTCCGGGGAACGTGTTTAAGCTTCTGAAACGGCAGAGTTCTGTGGTTCCGAGTCTCCACCTCGGGGATGGGACGGCCCCGTGCGCGTTTCTTCCATTTTTCGTCATCCCCGCGAAAGCGGGGATCCAGAGAACCTTGGGAAATCAACCCCTTGCCAACTCTCCTGGA
>NZ_JBOZRT010000117.1:0-2064 GCF_050789165.1 Azospirillum sp. | reverse complement strand
GCTCTACCCGATGCCCTACGCCGGCGGCGAGGTGCCGGAGACCAACCTCGGCCTCATGCCGTGCCTGGTCACCAGCTACGAGCAGGGCATGAAGTGGCGCAACGCCGAGATCGGCCACGAACTCACCCGCATCCTCGAAGCCAAGGGCGTCAAGCTGCTGACCTGGATCTGGCAGTCCGGCAGCACCGCGTCGCGCGGCGGCGCCATCGCCGAGCCGGCGGACGTCAAGGGCCTGAAGGTGCGCGGCGGCTCGCGCGAGATGGACATGATGCTGAAGGCGGCGGGCGCGGCGGTCAGCACCATCCCGTCGAACGAGCTGTACGCTGGCATGCAGACCGGTGCCGTTGACGCCGCCATCACCTCGGCGACCAGCCTGATTTCCTTCAAGCTGGAGGAGCTGTCCAAGCACCTCACGGTCGGCCGGCGCGGCAGCTACTGGTTCATGCTGGAGCCGTTGATGATGTCCAAGGCGGTGTTCGACGCGCTGCCCCCCGACCAGCAGCAGGTCCTCCTCCAGGTCGGCCAGGAGATGGAGGCCTTCGGCTACGAGCAGGCGCGCGCCGACGACGAGCGCATCGCGCAGATCTACGGCAAGGCCGGCGTGCAGGTGCAGGAGATGGTGGAGGCGACCGTCGGCCGCTGGCGCGACATCGCCCGCGAGACCGCCTGGAAGGACTTCGCCGAGCGCACCAAGGATGGCGCGCGCCTCCTGAAGCTGGCGGAGGCCCTGTGATGTCGGTCGCCGAACGCAACCTGATCCTCGACGCGTCCGCCGCTCCCACCGAGCGGGCGCCGGCGCTGCGTCTGGTCGGCGCGCTGCTCGACGTGGTGAACCGCGTCGTCGCCGTGCTGGCCTCGGTGGCGGTGGTCGTCGCCGGCGCCGTGCTGACGCACGAGGCCGTCGTCCGCTACGTCTTCCAGCAGCCGGCCGATTGGCAGGACGAGATGGCGGTGTTCCTGCTGGTGGGCGCCACCTTCATGTCGGCGGCCTACGTGCAGTCCCGGCGCGGCCACGTCGCCATCGACGCGGTGGCGGAGCTGTTGCCGGCCGGGGTGGACCGCGTGCGCCGCTTCCTGGCCGACGTGGCGTCCTTCGGCTTCTGCACCTTCTTCGCCTGGAAGTCCTGGGCGCTGTTCCACGAGGCGTGGGAGGACGGCATGGTCACCCACTCCGCCTGGGCGCCGCCGCTGTGGATCCCCTACTCCGTCATGTCGATCGGCATGACCCTGCTGGCGGTGCAGATCGCCCTGCAGATCCTCGAAGTCCTGCTGTCCGACCGGGAGGCCGCGTGATGGGCACCCTCGAACTCGGCCTGCTGTACGGCGCCGCCACCTTCGGCGTGCTGTTCTCGGGCATTCCGATCGCCTTCGCCCTCGGCCTCGTCGCCGCAGTGTTCATGTACTTCTTCATGCCGGCGGCGTCGCTGGATACGGTCGCGCAGAACGTCTACGAGGAGATGGCGAGCATCACGCTGCTGACCATTCCCCTGTTCATCCTGAAGGGCGCCGCCATCGGCAAGTCGCGCGCCGGCGCTGACCTCTATGGCGCGCTGCACGCGTGGCTGCACAAGGTGCCGGGCGGGCTGGGTGTGGCCAACGTCTTCGCCTGCGGCCTGTTCGCCGCCATGGCCGGCTCCAGCCCCGCCACCTGCTCGGCCATCGGCTCCGCCGGTATTCCCGAGATGCGGCGGCGCGGCTATTCCGGCGGCTTCGCGGCCGGCATCATCGCGGCGGGCGGCACGCTGGGCATCCTGCTGCCGCCGTCGATCACCATGATCCTCTACGCCGTGGCGGCCGAGCAGTCGCTGGGCCGGCTGTTCCTCGCCGGCATCGGCCCCGGCGTGCTGATGGTGGCGCTGTTCGCCGCCTACGCGGTGTTCCGGTTTCGCCAGGAGAAGGCCGCTGCCAGCGCCGACTCGCCGCTGCTGAAGGAAGAGCACTTCACCGCCCGCGAGAAGCTGTCCACCCTGCCGCGGGTGC
Source organism: Azospirillum sp. (assembly GCF_050789165.1). Taxonomy (NCBI): domain Bacteria; kingdom Pseudomonadati; phylum Pseudomonadota; class Alphaproteobacteria; order Rhodospirillales; family Azospirillaceae; genus Azospirillum; species Azospirillum sp. Next base: position 84 of record NZ_JBOZRT010000117.1, on the reverse strand, counting down.
TGCCGTTCGTCATCCTGCTGACCGGCGTCATGGTGGCGCTGTACGGCGGCTTCGCCACGCCGTCGGAGACCGCCGGCCTGGGCG
>NZ_JBOZRT010000116.1:0-61715 GCF_050789165.1 Azospirillum sp. | reverse complement strand
TCGACCTGCTGCGCGGTCGGGTCCTCGGTCACGCCTGACGCGAACCTCGAGAAGCGAAACACGCCTCGGTGATCCACACAAAACTTGGAAAAGCCCCGAGTCCGAAGCCGATTGACAGGACGCCATCGGGAAGCGAGCAAGGCGGCAATGCAGAGTACCGTCCGGACAATGGGTCTGCCACCGGCAATCGCCCGCGGAGCGGAGCGCTTGCCGCTGTCGCGAGAGACCGGGTCCAAGCCGACGAGTGACGCTATGCGACGGCGGTCGAGTTGGCCCAGCTCCGGTAATGTCGGCGCGCGCTTCGGTACCGTTGCAAAGTTTGCCGGCGTGCGGGGGATCGGAAGAACGGGTCCGGCCCGTGGTCTCGATGCCGGCAAGAAGGTGTTTGGGCGCAAGCGCCATATCCTGGTGGACGCCGCTGGTTTGATCCTCCTGGTGCATGTCCATGCCGCCAACCTGCATGACACGCTCGGCGCCCGTCAGATGATCGACGCGTCGCTGGGGCGTTGCCCCGGCTGGAACTCGTCTGGGCCGATGGCGCCTACGTTGGACCCTTTGCGAAATCGCTGGAAGGCGAGCGGAGCTGGCGGGTGGAAGTTCCTTTCCACCGCCAGCGCCAGGCATGGCGTTATGGCCTGGAGGAGCGTCCGACCGGCTTCCAGGCCATCCCATGGCGTTGGGTTGTCGGGCGAACCTTCGCTTGGCTGTCCCGCTCACGGCGTCTTGCCCGCGATTACGAGCGCCTCCCCGAGACGAGCGTGGCCATGGTTCACACGGCAATGAGCCGCATCATGCTCCGGCACCTCGCCCGATCATGACACACTCAACTTTGCAGACAGTCAGTTAAGACATTCCCCAGTTTGCTACATCATGGCCCACCTCGAACTCGTGCTGATAAGCTGCGCCTGACGGCGATACCGGGAAGTAGCTTTCGTCGGCGTTCACCACCAGCGTTCCGCTCCACCACATCTCACTCTTCCCGGCCACAACGTCGCGACCGTCGAGGGCGCCCTTGTCATAAACGACTGTCGGATCGCTCGGCAGGACGATCCTGTCGCCGATGGTCACCTTGTGGACGAACAGGTTGCGATCCTGCCCGTTGATGTACGCGTCGTTGTCGAACTGCACTTGCACCTTGTGCCCTTGCGCGAGCGCCACGGTGGGCGTGAAAACGAAGTCTCTGGCTTCGGCGGCGGTGGTGGCTTCGCCGACCGCTGCGCCGTCGATCAGCAGCTTGAAATGGGCGAAGACGCCGGCAGCCGCGCTGCCGGACGCGCTGACCACGATGGAGGAGGGGCCGGCCGACGGCGGAGGCGGGGCGGACGGGAAGACACTGTCCGGCAGGGTCGCCACGAGCGTGCCATTCCACCACAGGCCTGACTGGCCGGCGACCACGTCCCTGCCGTCGAGCGCCCCCTTGTCGTAGGTCATCACCGCATCCGTCGCGGCGAAGGACCGGCCATTGATCGCGATGCTGTCGACGTACAGGTCGCGTGGGCCGGAATCGTTGTCGTACTGCACCTGAACCTTGTGCGTCGTGCCCGCCGCGAGCGCGGCGGTAAAGGCGAAGTCGGCCGTCGTCGCATCGGCCCTGCCTTCACCGATCTTCACGCCGTCCACCAGCAGGTTGAAATGCGGCTTGATGCCGTTGTAGGGCGTGCCATGCGCGCTCACCACGATACCGACATCGCAGATCGGCGGCTGCGGCGTCGAAACCGGGCGGGAATCATAAACCCGGACGTAGTCGATGCTGTAGGCCTGGGTCGAACCGTCCGGCGGGCCGATCCAGCTGCCGCCGCCGACCGCCTGATTCAGCAGCATGTACATCGGGCCGTGCATGTCCGCTGGGGTCGGCGCCGAGTACACGGCCTTGCCATCGAAGTACCAGGTCAGTGCGTCCTTCTGCCAATCGACGCCGTAGGTGTGGAAGCCGCCGGAGAGGCTCGGTAGCCCCCCGTTGGTCCGCCCGGTGTAGGCATAGCCGCCGTCCGTCGGGGAGGTCCAATGCAGCGCTGTGGCGTACTCGTTCGGCAGGCGCGAGGCATACTCCATGACGTCGAGTTCGGGCGGCCAGACGTGATCCGCCCGCATGAGCCAGAACGCCGGCCAGAAGCCGTTGCCGCCGGGCATCTGGGCCCGCACCTCGAAGTACCCGTAGGTGCGCTCGAAGCTGTCCATGGTGCTGATGACGCCGCTCGCGTAGGTCTGCCCGTTCGGCAGGCCGGCTTGCGGCCTGGCGGTGATGGTCAGAACGCCGTTGGCGGTGCTGAACGGGTTGGTGGCGCCGGCCGGCCCCGACCGCCCGGCGTTTTCGGTGTCGACATAGTACCCCGTCTCGCCGTTGATCGGCACGTCGGGACCCCATTCGTAGGAGGTGCGCCAGCGATCGGTCCGGCTGTATGCGTTGAACGTGTCGAACTCTTCGCCAAAGACCAGAGTGCCTGACATGCCTTCACCTTGCGTTTGGCCGAAGCCGGTTGCGGTGCCGTCCACAAGGCAGGTTCTTGCCGAATTCGGCTAAGATTTTACGAAGCGGATTCGCCAGGACTGCAACATCGACGCGCCAATTGTCAGGCACAAGTTTGAGCAATAAAGTGACGCCGGCTTGAAAGCGATCACTTTCGAATATTCGATTATTCACAATTATATTTCTGGTCGGCATCATATTTATTGCCGCCGTGTCAACCGAAAATGTGGGTAGCCGGCAGCGCAAGCGGCCGCTTCGGCAGGCTGGTTGGAGGGTCTACCACCACATGATTGCATTTCTGAATCGGGAACCTTCTCTGACAGACTTCACCTGTCAAGAACGTTAGGGATTTGGGCGTTCTTCGCATTTCTTGCCTATTCCCGCTCATCCATCAGTACAGAACCGACCACACAACAAAAGAACCTTAATTACGGTGGGCGGCCGAACGGCCTCCGCCCACGGATCTTCACTGCCCTAGGCAGCCGGAGGACGCGCAATGTCGACAGAAATCACCACTATTCAGGACGGCAGCGGCGTTGCCGATCACACCAGCGCTTCGCCGCCTGATCATGCGGCGGGGTCATCTTCCTTGGTCAGGGCGTTCACCGGCGTCGCGGCAACAGCCGTTTGCGACACGGTCGCCGCGGTCATAGCCTTCGGCTTGGTGAACCGGTCCGTTTCCGCCCCTCAAATCGCACTCTCTGAGATCTACCTGCCGTTGCTGGCGTTCCCGTTCGGCCTCGCCCTGGCGAAGGTCGGGGAACCGGCTGGATGCGGCGCCGCCGAAACGCTGCGCACCCGCGTCGTGTGCGCGCTGCAGTTCTGCCTGGGTTTCCTCGTGTGGGAGGTCTTCACCGGCAGAACGGCGTACGCGTGGATCGCGCTGCTCGCGCTGCCCCTGTTCCTGACCGTCTCGGCCATCCTGGATGCCATGGTCCGTCCGGCGCTGTCGCGCGCTGGCGTGTGGAGCCGAGACGCCGTCGTCATTGGCTCGGGCGAGGCGGCGCAGTCCATGGCGCTGATGCTCAAGAGCGCGCCGGAGATCGGGCTGCGCCCCATCGGCATCGTGGACCGGTCGTGCGGGGCGCCGGCCGACGGTGGCCGGCTCCTCGGCATTCTCCAGGTCCGCACGCTCGCCGAGCTGCCGGAAGCGGCGCGGCGCGGCGCGGTGGCGGTGGTGGTGTCGGCCGGCCTGCAAGACGACCAGGCGGCGCGACGCTTCCCGTTCCGTGAGGTGATCGTCGTGCCGGACCTGTCCGACATGCAGGCGCTGGGGCTCCGCGCCGGCAGCCTCAACGGGCTGGTGGCGCTCTTCAGCCGGCCGAACGCCCCGGCGTGGCACCATGGGGTGAAAGCCGCCGTCGATCGGCTGGCCGGCCTCGTGCTTCTCGCCGGCGCGGCCCCAGTCATCGCGGGACTTGCGCTCGTCGTCCGGATCGCCAGCCCCGGGCCGGCTTTCTACTCGCAGCAGCGGATCGGCTGCGGCGGCCGCCCGTTCGCCGTATGGAAGCTGCGCACCATGCATGTCGACGCCGACGCGCGCCTGTCCCGCCTGCTCAAGGCCGACCCGTCGGCCGCCGAGGAATGGAACCGCTGCTTCAAGCTGACGAACGATCCGCGCATCATTCCGTGGGTCGGCCAGCTTCTTCGGCGCTTCAGCCTGGACGAGCTTCCGCAGCTCTGGAACGTCGTGCGGGGCGACATGAGCCTCGTCGGGCCGCGCCCGTTCCCGCCCTATCATCTGGCGCGCTTCGACGAGTCCTTCCGCCGGCTGCGCATGAGCGTGCCGCCCGGCCTCACCGGCCTCTGGCAGATCGCCGCGCGCAGCGACGGCGACCTCTTCGTCCAGCGCCAGTTGGACCTGCACTACATCCGCAACTGGTCCCTCTGGCTCGACCTCCACATCCTGATCCTGACGCTGTACCGGGTCGTGTCCGGGGCAGGCGCCCGCTGACCAGCCGACCACAAGTCCGATAAACTCCCGGGAGGGCGCAATGAAAACGACGCTCACGCACGACCTGCGCAGCCTGCTGCCCCACTGGAAGCTGGCGACCGCCACCTTCGCCGTGCTGTTCGCCGCCTCGTACCTTCTGTTCACCTCGTACCCGGCGACCTATGTCGCGGAGGCGCTGGTGCTGGTCGATTCACCGCGGCGCGTGATCGCCGACCAGGCCCCGGTCATCGAGCCGAAGCCGGTCGACACGGTGCTCATCCAGACCAGCCAGGCGATCATCACCTCCACCCGGTTCCTGGAACGGGTCGTCACCGCGATGGCGCTGGAGGAGGAGCCGGCCTTCGTCAACACCGGCAAGCGCCGTGCGCTGCTCACCGCGGCGGAGGGGGCCGCGAACCGGATCCTCGACGGGATCGACACGGCCGCTGCGGTGTTCGGCGACACAGGTGGGCCAGTGACCGAGCGGCTGCGCCTCGTCCCTCCCGCCGACCAGATCGACCGTCCGCTGCCCACCCGGACGGAGCGCGTCGCCGCGGCGGTCGAGATCCTGCGGCGCGCCGTCACGGTCGGTCAGGTCGGGAGGTCGACCGTCCTCTCGATCCGGGTCAGTGCCCCCGATGCGCGGCTGGGCGCCGGCATCGCCAACGCCCTCGCGGACCAATACGCCGCCGACAGCACCGAAGAGCAGGTGCACGCCGCCCGCAACGCCGCGCTTGTCATCAAGTCGCGCCTTAACGAACTGCAGGCCGATCTCCTGCGGTCGCAGCGGGCGGTGGCCGACTTCAAGGCCAACGCGGCCATGAGCGAACTGCTGGCCCCACACGGGGTTGCCGCCCCGGTCATCCTCAAGGAAATCGCCGACGCCAACACCCAGCTGATGACCGTGCAGGCCGACCGGCTCGCGCTAGAGGCGCGAATCGCCAACCTGAACCTGCGGCAGACCGGCGGCAACACCACCAGCGCGCTGGCCTCCCCGGGCATGCAGCGCCTGCGCGACCAGGAGGCGCAGCTGGCCCGCGAACAGGCCGAACTGATCGGCCGCTACGGCCCCGACCATCCGACCATCCGCGACAACGCGCGCCAGATGGCGGAAACCCGCCGCCGCATCCAGAGCGAGGTCGGCGTGATCACCGAATCCCTGCGCAACGAGCTGAGGGTGGTGACCGAGAAGGAACAGCTGATGCGGGCGAACCTCGACGTCCTGAACGGCCGCCTCAACGACTACCAGCACATGCAGCCGCTGCTGGCGCAGCTGGAGCAGGAAGTCGCGTCCAACCGGCGCATGTACGACACCTTCCTGGAGCGCTTCAAGCAGACCGAAGAGCAGGAGCGTCTGGCCCAGCCGAACGCGCGCGTCGTCTCCGCGGCCAAGGCGCCGCTGCGTCCGGACTTCCCGCGGCTGCCGATCGTGCTGGGCGCCAGCCTCGTCGGCGCGGCGGCGGCGGCCGTCCTGGCAGCGGTTGCCCGGTCGCGCTTCCGCACCGTCATCATGTCGGCGGACGAGGTGACCGCGCTGTTCGGAAAGCCCGAGGTGGCGATCGTGCCCGAGTTGAAGAGCGGGCATTGCTACGAGCTGGCGGCCGGGCCGGAGCTGTCGATCAAGACCGGCAGGCTCGCCGCGTTCTCAGAGGCCATGGCGAACGTCAAGTTCCTGGTGTTCCGCAAGCCGGAGGACCGGGTCGTGCTCTTCACGTCGGCGGTCCCGAAGGAGGGCAAGACCTTCATGGCGGTCTCCGCGGCCCTCAACGCGGCGGGGTCCGGGACGCGCACGCTGTACGTGGACTGCGACATCTACAAGGACCGCAACAATGCGATCACCGCGCCCCTCCTCGCCGGGCTGACGGAATGTCTGGCCGGCGAGACCTGCTGGCGCGACAGCGTGGTTCCCGGCGGCGACGGCCTTCCCGACTTCCTGCTGCGCGGCAGCCTGGGGGCCGACCCGGCGCGCCTGCTGTCCTCGCAGACGCTGCGGCGGATCATCGAGGAGGCGCGCGAGCACTACGACCTCATCGTCCTGGACGGGCCGCCCATCCTGGCAACGAGCAGCTCCCGCTTCCTCGCCGCCTGGGCCGACAGCGTGGTGTTCGTGGTCCGGTGGTCCAAGACGCCCCGGGCGATGGCGCTGGCCGCCTTCGCGGAGCTGGCGGGGGCGGGTGCGCGGCTGAGCGGCTGCGTGCTCAACCGGGCCGACCTCCGCCGGCTGCGCCGGTTCGGGCGGAACGGGTCGGGCGCCTACTACGGCGTGTACCGGAACCACGCGGCCTATGGGATCGGCGCCGGGCGGATGACGGCGGCCCGCCCGCTCGCCGGCGCCGAGTGAGAGGGGGACCGGCCATGAAGATCCTCATGCTGTACAACCAGCAGCGCAGCGTCCACGGCGGCGAGGAGGTGGTGGTCGACGCCACCGTCTCCCTTCTGCGCGACCGCGGGCACGAGGTCGACCTCGCCGTCAAGTCGAGCCGCGGCACGGAAGCCTCGGCGCTGCGCAAGGTCGGCGCCGCCGTGGGGGGCGTGTTCAACCCCTTCTCCTTCCGCGAGGTGACCCGCCTGATCCGGCAGCTCCGGCCCGACGTGCTGCACGCCCACAACATCTTTCCGAACTGGTCGCCTTCGGTGTTCGCCGCCGCCGGCGCCTGCGGCGTGCCGAGCCTGTACAGCGTGCACAGCCAGATCCTCACCTGCCCGACCTGGTATCATCTGCGCGACGGTGCGATCTGCGAGCGTTGCCTGGACGGGGAGCACTGGTGCGTGCTGTCCAACTGCCGGGGGTCGCTGGTGGAAAGCGCCGTCTACGCGGCGCGCAGCGCGGCGGTGCGCCTGGGCGGGCTGGTCCGCGACCGGGCGACCGTGCTCGTGGCCATGAGCGACTTCCAGCGGAACCAGTTGATCCGCGGCGGCTACCCGGCCGAGCGCATCGCCGTGGTGCCGAACATGGTGGCGCCGCCGCCGATGCCGGCGGATCCCGCCGACGGCGCCTATATCGCCTTCGTCGGCCGGCTGAGCCCGGAGAAGGGGTTGGAGACGGTCCTGGAGGCGGCCCGGCGCTTGCCCGAGGTGCCGTTCCGCATCGCCGGCGGAGGGCCGCTGGCGGAGACCGCCCTGCGCACGGCGCCGCCGAACGTCGCCTGGGTCGGCACGCTCGGCGCGGACGCGCTGGCCGCCTTCTACCGCGGCGCGCGGATCGTCGCGGTGCCGAGCCTCAGCTATGAGACCTTCTGCATGGTGGCGGCGGAAAGCCTGTCGCACGGGGTGCCGGTGGTGGCCAGTGCCGTCGGTGCGGTGCCGGAAATTCTCGACGAGGGCCGCTTCGGAGCGCTGGTCCCGCCGGGCGACGCCGACCGGCTCGCCGATGCGCTGGCGGCGCTCTGGCGGGATCCGGAGCGCTGCCGGACCGCCGGTGCCGCCGGGCGGCAGGCGGTGCTGCTGCGCTACACCGCCGACCGCTGCCTTGACCGCCTGCTGGCCGCCTACGGCCGTGCCCGGCAGCTCTTTTCCGATGGCGCGCCGCGGTCCCTCCCGGCCCTTCGAAAGGTGTGAGCATGAGCAACAGCATCCGCATCCTTGGTCAACCCATCGACAACGTCTCCCTCGACGGCGCGCTGAAGCGCGTCGAGGACTGCCTGGCCGCGAACCGGTTCGCGTACGGCGTGACCCCCAACGTCGACCACATCATGAAGCTGCGCCATGACGCGGACTTCCGGGCCGTCTACGCCGGCGCGTCGCTGCGCGTGGCGGACGGTGTGCCGCTGGTGTGGGCGTCGCGCTGCCTCGGCACCCCGTTGCGCGGGCGCGTCAACGGGACCGACCTGTTCGAGCGGCTGTCGGCCAGGGCCGCGGCGCGCGGCTGGTCGATCTTCCTGCTGGGGGGTGCCGGCGATTCCGCCGCGTGCGCGGCGGCGACGCTGACCGACCGTCACCCGGCCCTGCGGATCGCAGGGGTGTACGCGCCGGCCCATGGATTCGAACACGACGCCAAGGAATGCTGGCGCATCCAGGCCATGGTCCGCCGGTCGGGCGCCGACATCCTCTTCGTCGGGGTCGGCGCACCCAAGCAGGAGCGCTGGATCGCACGGCACGGTGCCGGCTGTGGCGTCCGCTTCGCCATCGGCATCGGCGTCAGCTTCAGCTTCGTCGCCGGCTCCATCCCGCGCGCACCGCGCTGGATGCGCGTGCACGGGCTCGAATGGCTGTGGCGCCTCAGCCAGGAGCCGCGCCGGCTGTGGCGGCGCTACCTGATCGACGACCTGCCGTTTCTCTGGCTTGTGGCGTTGGAACGGCTGCAGGGACCGCAAGGCCAACGCGAGGAGATCCACGGATGATGGAGGACACGCCCTGCACGGCGACGGTCGTCCTGTGCACCTACAACCGCGCCGCCATGCTCGGGCCGGCGGTGGAGAGCCTGTGCCACCAGATCCTGCCGGATGGGCGCCGTTTCGAGATCCTCGTGGTGGACGACGGATCGACCGACGCGACGCCGGACCTCGTCCCGATCCTGGCCGGGCGCACACCGGTTCCGCTGCGCTGCGTGCGGATTCCGCACGGCGGCGTCGCGGCGGCGCGCAACGCGGGCGTCGCCAACGCCCGCGGTGACTGGATCGCGTTCTTCGACGATGACCAGGAGGCTGCGCCGGGTTGGCTCGCGGGGTTGCTGGCGTGCGCGGAGCAGACGCCGGCCGACTGCGTGGCTGGGCGCATCCACGTCGTGCTGACCGAGGAAGCCGGCGCGCGGCTCGACCCGACGGTGCTCAAGCTGCTGGGCGACAACGGCTTCATGGCAATGCGCGCCGCGAACTCCGCCGCGGGAGTTCCCACCGTGGTGCCCGGCACCGGCAACGCGCTCGCCCGCCGCCGGCTCTTCGCGCGCATCGGCCCATTCGACTCGACCCTCTCCTACGGAGAGGACGCGGAGTGGTTCCGCCGGGCCCGGCGCATGGGGGCGCGCATCGCCTTTGCACCCGACGCGGCGGTCCGGCACCTCACGCCGGCGTCGCGCCTGACCCCCGCCTATCTGTTCCGGGTCGCCGCGCGGGGGGCCGCCTCCCGCGCGGCGGACGACCTGAAGGACGCCGGCTCTGCCGGGCTTCTGGGAACCTGCGCCCTCCGCGCCGGGCATGCGCTGCTGTCGGCGCTTCGGCTGGCGGCGGCGCGCGCGACGGGAGATCGGGACGCCACGCTCGGCCGGGCCTGCTCGCTGCGCTACTCGGCTGCCTATATGGCTGCGGCCGCCCGTCTGGCCCTCGGTCAGCGAGGTGGTGGCGGCGCGCGCGCTTGGCGTTGAGGAAGGGTTCGCCATGCAGCGGCTTGCCATGGTCGGATCCGCCCCCGCCCGCCTGTGCATGGCGGCGGCGCACGCCGGCGCGAGCGACGAGGCCGTCGTCATCCTCGACCAGGGACTGGTGAGCGCCGGCAGCTTCGCGCTGACGGCGGCGCTCGCACGCCTGCTGCCGCTGGACGATTTCGGCCTGTACACGCTCGTCATGGCGCTGGTCTGGCTGTTCGTCGACCTGCAGGCCGCCACCATCGGCGCGCCATACGTGGTCAACCGCTGCAAGCTGCCCCGCTGGAAGCGGAGCGCCTTCTTCGGCAGCGCGGTGATGCACCAGGGCGGCATGGCGGTCCTGGCGATGGCCGTTGCGGCGGTAGCCGTCGCCCTTCAGGGCGCCGGTGCCGGAGCGGTCGGGCTCGCCGCGCCCTGCGCGGTTGCGCTGCTGCTGTTCCGCGATCAGATGCGCCGGTTCTTCGTCGTGCATGGGCTTCTGCGCCGGTGCCTCGCCTTCGATGCGGCGGTGCTCGCGCTGTGGACGGCCGGACTTGCGGCGGGCGTGGCGCTTGAGCGTTTCACCCTGGCGTGGGGCTTCGGCGCCGCGGCGCTGGCGTGCGCGGTTCCCTGTGCGCTGTGGCTTCCCAGCCTGGGCCGCGTGCACGCGCGCGTGCCGCTGGCGCTCCGGCACTGGCGCGACAACTGGAAGGTCGCCCGATGGATGGTGCTGAGCGGCGCGATGTGGTCGCTGGCCACGGTCGCCTACCCTTGGACGATCTCCGCCGCGCAGGGACCGGCCGGGGCAGGGCTTTGGGCGGCGGCGCTCGGCCTTTCGGGGCTGTGCAACGTGCCGCTCGCCGCGCTGCAGAACCACGCTGCGGTGCGCATCGCCGCCGTGTCCCCGCGCTCGCTCGCGGGCGAGGTGGCCGGGCGGGGGCTGCGCCTCGCCGTGCTGGCCGCGGGCTTCACCGTGATGTTCGCCGTGGCCGGCGAGCGCCTCGTCACGTTGCTTTACGGCGCGAGCTTCACCGCCGCCGCGCCGCTCGCCGTCGCCTTGACCCTGAACCTGGCAATCGGCTCCGCCTCGTTCTGCGTGTCGCGCGGGCTGTTCGCGCTTGGCCGCGGGGGCGCCGACTGCGCGGTCAACGCCATTCCGCTCGCCGGATTTGCGCTGGCCGGAGCGTGGGCGACGGTCGGCTTCGGTCCCGCTGGCGCCGCCGTGTGCTTTCTCGCGTCCAACGTCCTCGCCTTCGCCGTGCGCGCGGCCGTGCTTCGCGCCGCTCTGCGCGAGGCCCTGCCCTCCAAGGACGAGCCCGCATGAGCGACATGACCGTCCGCATCGCGCCAATCCCGCCACTCCGGGGGTTCGCCCTGCAGCCCGTCGTGCTGACCGTCGTCGTGCTGTTCATCACCTCCCTGGTGACGTTCCATGACCTGTCCTTTCCGCTCTCCCTGCTGAACGGGTCGGTCAGCGACGAGCAGCAGTTGGCCGCACAGGCGGGCGAAGGCAGTCTGCTGCGGCGTCTCTTCATCCCGGCCGTGGGCTTGCTCGGCCTGCATCTCCTGCTGCGGCCACACGGCCGCCGCGCCGCGGTGGCTTCCCCGCTCGGCCTCGTCTTCGTGTCCTACGTCGGCTGGGCGGCGCTCAGCCTGTTCTGGAGCACGGCGCCCGACCTGACCCTACGGCGCCTGACGGTCTTCCTCATTCACCTGGTCGGCGCCATCGGCGTCGCGACGCTCGCCCCCCGGGCGATGCGCTCGGTGTTCGTCTGGGTCACGCTGGCGAATCTGGCCGTCGGCGTCCTGAACGAGCTGCACCTCGGCACCTTCGCGCCGTTCGCGGCGGAGTACCGGTTCTCCGGTACGGTTCACCCGAACCTGCAGGGCTCGACCGCCGCTCAGCTGGCGTTGACCGGGCTGTGCCTGTGCCTGCCCGGGGACGAGCGGCGGACACGGGCCGGGGCGGCGTTGCTGATCCTGGGAACCGCCACCGTATTCCTGACGCAATCGCGCACGTCGCTGATCTGCCTCGTCCTGGCGGCGGCGGCGGTCGTGGCGGTCTGGTCGTGGCGGCGCTCGGCCCGGACGTTCCTGGTCGCGCTGGCCCTGTGCGGCTTGGCGGGATCGGCCCTGACGCTGGCCGAGGCGGTCGCGCCCGACGCATCACCGGTGGCAGGCGTTCTCGCCGCCCTGGAGAAGCCGCGCGACGAAGGGAACATCGGGGCGCTCACCGGGCGGACCGACATCTGGGAGACCTGCCTCGCGTTCGCCGCCGAGCGGCCGCTCACCGGGGCCGGCTTCGACAGCTTCTGGACGCCCCAGCGGATTCTCGAGATCTCGGCGCTGCATCAATGGGGGATCAATCAGGCGCACTCGATGTACGTCGAGCACCTCATCAGCCTCGGGATCGTCGGGCTGGCGCTGTGGTGCGTTCTCCTGCTGGGCGGGCTGGTCGCCGGGCTGCGGCGCTACGCCGCCGCGCCGTCGGGGGGTACGCTCTGGATGCTCGGGCAGCTGGGCTTCTACCTGTTCCACGGCTTCAATGAATCGATCAACATCATGCCTCTGTTCGGAGGGTTCGCGCTGATGATGATCCTGGCGCACCTGGCGCTGTTCCGGGCAAGGCGGGAGAGCGCGCCATGACGGCCGCTCCGCGGCAGCCGCGACGGCGCGACGTGATCGCGGCCGCCGCGGTGCTGCCGTTCGTTCCGGCCGACCTGTGCGCTCACGCTGTCGCGGCGCCCGCGTCCCTCGGCGCGGTCGCCGCGGACAAGGGCATCCTGTTCGGGACCGCTTGCCTGGCTCGCCATATCGAGACCGATCCTGCCTACGCCGCCCTGCTCGCGCGTGAGTGCCGCGTCATCGTCGCGCAGGACGACCTCAAATGGGCGGCGCTGCGCCCCGCGCCGGACCGGTTCGACTTCACGCGGGCGGACGCCGTCGCGGGATTCTGCCGGCGCATCGGCGTTCCGATGCGGGGCCATACGCTGGTCTGGCACGAGGCGCTGCCATCCTGGTGCAACGGGCGGATCGACGTCAGGACGGCCGCCCCCCTGCTCGCCACGCACATCGCGACGGTGGTCGGCCGATACCGCAGCCGGCTGCATTCCTGGGACGTCGTGAACGAAGCGGTCGACCTGGACGACGGTCGTGCCGATGGCCTGCGCGAAACCCCGTGGATGCGGGCCCTCGGGCCGAGCTACGTCGCGCTCGCCTTCGAACTGGCCGCGGCGGCCGACCCGTCGGCGTTGCTGGTCTACAACGATTTCGGCATCTGCGACGCGAGCCCAAAGGCACGCGCCAAGCGCACGGCGGTGCTGCGCCTGATCGACCGCCTGAAAGCCGCCCGCGCGCCGGTGCATGCGCTCGGCATCCAAGCCCACCTCAGCACGTCGATGACGTTCGAGGGGCGTGGGATGACGGACTTCCTCAACGACGTGGCGGACCGCGGCCTGCGCGTCATGATCACCGAACTGGATGTCGCCGACGACACCCCTTCCCTTGGCAACCAGGACGCACGCGTTGCCGATGCCTACGCGGCCTTTCTGGACATCGTGCTGCCGCACCGGAGCACGGCGGCCTGCATCACCTGGGGGCTGAGCGACCGGTACTCCTGGCTGCGCTTCCTCGAGAGCACGCCGTCCCATGGCGACCTGCGCCCTCTGCCCTACGACGACGGCTATCGCCCCAAGCCGGCGCTGAACGCAATCCAGGCGGCGTTTGCGCGTTTGCCATGAACCGCACCGGGTTTCCCGGAAGCCCCGTTTCCTGAGGATGGGGTCATCATGACGAAACAGGCATCACCCAAATAAGCCCCTGAGGTTCGCGCGCGCCGTGCGCATGGTCTTCGAGCATCAAGGGGAGCACGCCTCGCAGTGGGCAGCGATCAACTCGATCGCGGCGAAGATCACCTGCAATCCCGAGACGCTGCGGGGTTGGGTCCGGCAGGCGGAGCGCGACGCGGGCAAGCGGCCGGGTCCGACAACGGACGAGCGGGAGCGGATCAAGGCGCTGGAGCGTGAGAGCCGCGAGCGGCGCCAAGCGAACGAGATCCTGCGCAAGGCGTCGGCGCATTTCGCCCAGACGGAGCTCGACCGCCCGTTCCGGACATGATCGCCTCCATCGACGCGCATCGCGCCGTCCAACCATCGGCGCCTGCTCGAACCCATCGGCAACATTCCTCCCGCCGAAGCCGAAGCGCGCTGCTATGCCCAAGATGAGGACGTCGCCATGGCGGCGTGACTCAACCAAGCCGGCCTACGACAAAACCGGCGCGGTTCAATGGCCGCCCCGCTGTGGGCATCCGGCTCGCCTACGCCAGCACTGGGCGCGCTGCCGGCGGGATGGTTCCCCACAGCTCCTACGCCACGTCCAGGGACGTGACCAAGAAGAGCCGGTTCAGCGAGGAACAGATCATTCCGCAAAAATGGTGACGCCCGCGGCTCGACGAGCGGCTGTCGCTCATGCACAGGCGGAGCATGGGATCAGCCAGCGGCGGGCGTGCGCCATTCCCGGTGTGGACCGCTCATCGGTGCGCCCCCGCTCCCGGCGAGCGGACGACGCACCGTTCCGCGCCCGTCTGCGTGAGTTGGCGGCTGAGGGGCGGCGGTTCGGCTACCGGTGTTTGAGGCTTTTGCTGAGAACCAACATCCCTCGCCGCGCCAGCGGAAACGACAAGCGAACGGGCGTGAAGCCCGCTCAGGCGAAAGACGCACCGGGAACGCCGTCCGGCGGGAGCGACGGCCAGCGATCTGCCCAGGGATGGGCCTCCTCGTATCCACGCGCCACCGTGCACAGCAGAGGATCGGCCCCTTGCGGTCCCACCAGCTGAAAACCGATGGGAAGACCCGCCCGGGAAGGGGCCGAAGGCAGATTGATGGCCGGCAAGCCGGCCGCGTTCGCAAACGCCGTGAACACAGCGTGGCCGCGCGGACCAACATCGCATCCGTCGATGGTCGGCGGGAAAATGTCCCGGGCCGGCCATGGGAGCGCGGCCGCCGACGGAGTCAGGATCAGGTCGTAGTCCTGGAAAAGCTCGGACAGGGCCCGGCTCGCCTCGGCGATGGTGTCGAGCGCGCCGACGAACGCGGTCGCGGAGAAGGACCGGCCCGCCTCGGCCAGCGGTTCAAGCCCCGCGGATATCTGCCCCATCCAGCCCGGATGCCGTTCCAGCAACCAGGCAAGCCCGGCTTGGCTGATCACCGGCCAGACCTTCTCGTTGACAGCATCGACCAGTGTGAAGCGGCCCGCCTGCTCCACCCGGTGCCCCAACTCGGCGAGACGGTCCGCGGCCAGCGCGACGCTCGCCCGGATCTCCGGGTCCACCGGCGCGTCGCCGAAGGTCTCGACATAGAGGATCCGGCAGTTCGTCGCCGGCCCGACGGCGAAGGGACGGTCGGCGTAACGGGCGGACAAGGGGTCGCGCGGATCCGACACAGCCATGATCTCCATGGCCATGACCACGTCGTCGACGGTGCGGGCGATGGGGCCGATCACCTCGCAGTTCAGCAGGATGGCCGGGAAGCCGTCGCAACGCGCGACGCGGCCGACCGACGGCTTCAGGCCGACCAGCCCAGTGTGGGAGGACGGCCGGCGGATCGACCCGCCCCCGTCCGTGCCGATGGCGAGCGGCCCGATGCCGGAGGCAACGGCGGCCACGGCGCCGCCGCTCGACCCCCCGGGAGTGAGGTCGAGATCCCAGGGGTTCCGCGTCGGGCCGAAGACACGGTTGTCGGTGTAGCCCTGCAGCGTGAACTCCGGCACGTTCGTCTTGCCGACGATCACCGCGCCGGCCGCCCGTAGCCGGTCCACCGGCAGCTCGTCCCGGTCCGGCACGAAGTCGGCATAGAGCCGGCTTCCCCAGGTCGCGGGCAGGCCGCGTACGGGGATGTTGTCCTTCACGGTCAGCGGCACGCCGTCGAGGGCGGACAACGGCGTGCCGTCCCGCCAGCGCCGCTCGCTCGCCTCCGCGGCGGCGCGCGACGCCTCGTCGTCGCGGCTGACCACCGCGTTGATCAGCGGGTTCACGCTCTCCAGCCGCTCCAGGCATGCCTGGAGCGCGTCCACCGGCGAAACGTCCTTCCGGCGGTAGGCCGACGAGAGGTCGCGCGCCGACCAGCGCCAAAGATCCTGCGTCCTATTCATCCCAGTGGCTCCGGTCCTCGATCATCAAGACATCTTCTGCGGCAGCCACGTCGCGATCTCGGGCAGGAACCACAGAAGCACGGTGAACAGCAGAAGTATGAAGACGTAGGGAATCACGCCGTTGATGACGTCGCCGATCGGGCCGCCGTCCTTGCGGATGCCCTGGACCACATACAGGTTCATGCCGACCGGCGGCGTGATGAGGGCGATCTCGCTCATCAGCACGATGAAGACGCCGAACCAGATGGGGTCGATCCCGAGCGACATGGCGATCGGGTAGACCACGGGAATGGTCGTCACCTGCATCGACAGCACTTCCAGGAACATGCCCAGCACCACGTACAGCGCGATCAGCGTGAGGATGAAGGTTGTCGGCGTCACGCCGATGGACGCCACGGCCGTGGTCAGCATCTGCGGGATGTTGAGCGCGTTGAGCGTCACGTTCAGGACGAACGCCGCCACGATGATCAGCGCGATCATGCCGGTCAGGGACGCCGTCTGGCGGAAGCAGTGATGGAGGATGGACAGGTTGAACTTCCCGAACGCCGCCCCCAGGCCCATGGCGAGCAGCACGCCGAAGGCCGCGGACTCCGTGGGCGTCGCCAGCCCGGTGTAGATGCTGCCCATGACGCAGCCGAAGATCAGGAAGGGCGGAAGAAGGTCCTTGGACAGCCGGAGCTTCTCGACGAAGGACAGCCGCACCTCGACCTGGGCGCCGCCGCTGCGCCAGGAGCTGACCAGGATCCAGAGCATGAAGCACAGCGTCAGCAGGATGCCGGGCAGGACTCCGGCGATGAAGAGCTTGCCGACCGAGTTGTTGGTGATCGAGCCGTACACCAGCATGGCGACGCTCGGCGGAATGAGGATGCCCAGCGTGCCGCCAGCCGCCAGCGAGCCCAGCGTGGCGGGAAGAGGATAGCCGCGCTCGCGCATGGTCGGCAGCGCCACCGTGCCGACGGTCGCCGCCGTCGCCACCGAGGAGCCGCAGGTCGCGGCGAACAGGGTGCACGCCGTCATGTTGGCGTGCAGCAGGCCGCCGGGCAGGCGGCCGACCCAGGCGGACAGCGCCACGTACATCCGGTCGGCCAAGCCGCTGCGCAGCAGCAGTTCGCCCAGCAGGATGAACAGCGGGATGGCCGTCAGGGCGTAGTCGTTCTGGACGCCCCAGACGACGCTTCCCAAGGACTCCACCATGGGCAAGCCGATCACGGTCAGGCCGCCCAGCATGCCGACGGCGGTGAGCGTCACCGCGACGGGAATGCCGACGAGAAGGACCGCGAGGGAAACCAAAAACGCGACGCTGATGACAGGAATTCCCATGATCGCAGGCCTTTCACCGACTGCGGAGGTTTTCGAGCTCCTCGCGGAGCTCTTCTTCAGCGACCTTCGGCCCGAACTCCTGCTCCAGCACGCCATAGCGTCCGCCCAGACACAGGATCGTGGCGCGGATCGCCGCCAGGACCGTGATCCCCGCGAACACGGCGAGGCTGAGCAGCCAGACCGACTGCGGCCAGATCAGCGGCGTCGCCCAGGGCGTCGGGGCCGTGCTGCCGAACTCCCGCGTCTCGACGATCACCAGCCAGCCGACGTACAGCAGCGTGATCGCGAACAGCGCCATCAGCAGGGTTGACACCCACGTCAGCAGCGCGCGGCTGGCGAGCGGCAGCAGCGCATGCACCAGATCGATCCGGATGTGGGCGCGATCGACGTACGCCACGGTGAAGGCGATCCCGGACCCGAGCGCCAGGATGTACCCGCCAAGCTCGTCCACGCCCTGCAGGGAGAAGTTGAATAGCTTTCGCCCGACCGTCTCGGCAATCACGAGAACGCACAGCAGAAGCAATGTGTATCCGAAGATGTTAGCCAGCGGTTCAACGAGTCTCTTCATGACTCTGCCTTTTTGAAAAGCGTGTCCGGGCGCCGGGCCCGGACACGGCAACGCCTTACTTCACACCGACGACCGGACCGATGGTCGAGCGCCAGACCTTGGTGCATTCCGGATAGTTCTTGTCGCACTGCTCCGACCAGGCCGGCAGGGACACCTCGACCATGGCGTCGCGCACCAGCTTCTGGTCCGCCGCCGTGACGGGCACCTCGACGAGGTTGTACTTCTTCACGGTCGTGCAGGGATCCTTGCCGACGTTGCAGCGGACCGCGTCGTCGAACAGCTCCTGCGAGTAGGCGAAGAGATCGTTCTCGTACTTCCGGAAGGAATCGCCCAGCACCTTCTGCTGCTCGGGCGTGAACTTCTTCCAGGTGTTCAGGTTGATGGCGTAGGCCTGCATGCCGACGCTGAAGCCGATCGGCATGAAGTACTTGGACACTTCGGTCCAGCCGGCGCTGTTGGCCGAGCTGGGGCCGGTGATGGCGCAGTCCACGACGCCGCGCTGCAGCGCCTGCTGCGTTTCGCCGAACGAGAGGGTGACGGGGATGCCGCCCAGCTTCTCGATGAACTTCGCCAGCGACTGGTCGTAGACGCGCACCTTCTGGTTCTTGATGTCGGCCAGACCGCCGATCTTCGGGTTGCAGAACAGCACCTGCGGACCGAACGGCCAGACCGCCAGAAGCTTGGCGTTGAAGCGCTCCTGGATGCGCTTGTCGAAGGCCTCGCGATAGACATCGACCGTCTTGCGCGTGGTCTCGTAATCCGGGTTCAGCCCGACGAGATCGACGCCGAGGACGAACGGCTCGTCGCGGGACACCTGATTGAGGCGCAGCGCCACGATGTCGAACAGACCGGAGCGCAGCGTGCGCAGCCCCTCGGTGTCCTTGATGCCCAGCGCGTCCATCGGCTTGTAGTCGACATCGACCGGCAGGGAGGTGGTCTTCGCAAAGTTCTCGAAGAAGGGCTGTTCCTTGTTCTGCAGGATGAGCCCGGTGGAGATCAGGTTGCCGGCCACCCGGAGCTTGACGTTCTCGGCGACGGCTGCACCGGGCAGGGCCAACGCCAGGGTGACGGCGCAGGCGGCGAACTTCATACGCTTCACTCTATCTCTCCCATTATTATGTATCGGGTGTTGTCGGTTCCGGCCACGCGCGCTCACCGGGGAATCCCGGAGCGCCCGCGGCTAGCCCGCACGGATGGCGCCTTCCTGCTGGAGGGCGGTGATTTCGGCCGGGGTGAACCCGTACTCGGCCAGGATCTCGTGATTGTGCTGGCCGTAGGTCGGGGCGCCGCTGCGCACCTTTCCCGGCGTTTCCGAGAACTTGACGGGCAGGCCGAGCGTCTTGACGGTGCCGAGCGTGGCGTGCTCGACCTCCACCAGCATCTCCCGGGCCTTGGTCTGCGGGTCGTCCAGCGCCTGCTGCATGGTGTGCACCGGGCCGCAGGGAACGCCATTCGCATCGAGGACGCGGAGCCAGTGCTCCACCGTCTCCGTGCGGAAGCAGCGCGCCAGCTCGTCGCACAGGGCGTCGAGGTTGGCCATGCGGCTGGCGTTGTCCGCGAAGCGGGCATCCTGCGCGAGATTCAAGGCGCCGATGGCCTCCAGCATGCGCAGCCAGTTCTTCTGGTTGGCCCCGCCCACCACGAGCCAGCCGTCCGCCGCCTCGAAAGCCTGATAGGGGGCGTTCAACGGATGGGCCGAGCCCAGCGGGCCGGGGGAGACCCCGGTGGCGAGCGCGATGGCGGACTGCCAGTAGGTCTGGACGAGCGCGGCCTCGAACAGCGAGGTCTCGACCATCTGCCCCTGCCCCGTCTTCAGGCGGTGCGTGTAGGCGGCGAGAATGCCCATCGCCGCCAGGATGCCGGCGGTGATGTCGGACAACGGCGGGCCGCATTTGGTCGGCGCGGCGCCCGGCCCGGCGCCGGTGAAGCTCATGATCCCGCTCATGGCCTGCGCCACCAAATCGAACCCGCGCCGCTCCTTGTAGGGACCGGTGCGACCGAAACCGGAAATCGAGCAGTAGATCAGGCCGGGGTTCTCCGCCCTGAGTTCCTCGTACCCGAAGCCCAGCCGGTCGAGGACGCCGGGGCCGAAGTTCTCGATCAGGACGTCGGCGGATTTCGCCAGCCGCCGCAGGATGGCGGCCCCGCCCGGCGTCTTGAGGTCGAGCGCGATGCCGCGCTTGTTGCGGTTCATCATCAGGAACGAGGCGGCCTCGTCCCCGACGAGCGGCGGGACCATGCGCCGGGTGTCGTCGCCGCCCGGCGCCTTCTCGATCTTCAGCACGTCCGCGCCCATGTCGGCGAGCATCAGCGTGCAGGTCGGCCCCGCCATGACGTGCGTCAGGTCGAGCACTTTCAGTCCCGTCAACGGGCCCATGCGATCCTCCCTGGTGTTCTTGTGTCTCAGGACGCCGGCCGGGTCTTCGCGTGCAGGCCGGCGTAGGCCTCGCGCAGCAGGTTCTTCTGCACCTTGCCCATGGCGTTGCGCGGCAGGTCCGGCACGATGACCACCTGCTTGGGATGCTTGAACTTCGCGAGGACGGGCTGGAGCGCCTGCTGGATCGCCGCCCCGGTCAGGGAGGCGCCGGACTCCAGCACCACCGCGGCGGACACCGCCTCGCCGAAATCCGGGTGCGGGACGCCAAAGACGGCCGACTCCTTCACGCCGTCCAGCGCGTCGATGGCCAGCTCGATCTCCTTCGGGTAGACGTTGAAGCCGCCGGAGATGATGAGGTCCTTGGCGCGCCCAACGATATGCACGTAGCCGCGGGCGTCGATCTTGCCGACATCGCCGGTGATGAAGAAGCCGTCCGCCCGCAGTTCGGCCGCAGTCTTCTCCGGCATGCGCCAGTAGCCCTTGAACACGTTCGGGCCGCGCACCTCGATGACGCCGATCTCGTCCGGACCGAGGACCGCCCCGCTCTCCGGATCGGCGATGCGGACCTCGACCCCGGGCAGGGGGAAGCCGACGGTTCCGGCGATCCGCTCCCCGTCATAGGGATTCGAGGTGTTCATGCCCGTCTCGGTCATCCCGTAGCGTTCGAGGATCCGGTGCCCGGTCCGCTCGGCGAACTGCACGTGGGTGGCCTCCAGCAGCGGCGCCGAACCGGAGATGAACAGGCGCATGTGACGCACGAGGTCCGGCGTGAGGCCGGGATGGTCGAGCAGACGGGTGTAGAAGGTCGGCACGCCCATCATGGCGGTGGCGCGGGGCAGCCGCCGGACCACCTCGTCGGCGTCGAAGCGCGGCAGGAACAGCATCGACGCGCCGGCCTGGAGCACCACGTTGGTCGCCACGAACAGTCCGTGCGTGTGGTAGATCGGCAGCGCGTGCAGCAGCACGTCGTCCGCCGTGAAGCGCCAGACCTCCGCCAGGGTGATGGCGTTCGAGGCGAGGTTGCCGCGGGTCATCATGGCGCCCTTGGAGCGCCCCGTCGTCCCGGAGGTGTAGAGAATGGCCGCAAGCTCGTCCGGGCCGGCGGCGTAATCGGCGAAGCCGTCGGGCTGCTCCGCCGCGCGCTCCAGCAGCGAGCCGTCGCCCTCGGTCCCCAACGTTTCGACGGTCGCGCCGGCCGCCTTGGCGAGCGCCTCGGCCTCGGCGCGGAACGACGGGCGGCACACCAGCAGGCGCGGCTCCGCGTCGGTCACGAAATACTCCACCTCGGCGGCGGTGTAGGCCGTGTTGAGGGGCAGATAGACCACGCCGGCGCGGACGCAGGCCACGTAGAGCGCCAGCGCGTCGACCGATTTGTCCACCTGCACGGCCACGCGGTCGCCGGGCTTGGCGCCCAGGCTGAGCAGGACGTTGGCCAGGCGCCCGGCGTGAGCGAAGAAACGCCCGTAGGACCACACCGTGCCGTCCGGAAGTTCGAGGAACGTCTTATCCTCTGAGCCCGGAGCGGGCGACACGACAGACAGCAATGAATCGGGCATGATGATTTTCCATTTATTGGGCGGAGCGGAGTTCATTTCCCGCGCCAATTCGGGCTTCTTTTGTTCAGGAAAGCATCGATGCCTTCCTTGAAGTCCTCGCTCATGTAGCACATCAGGACGAGGTCCTGATCGTCGTGCCCCGCGTCCTTGTCCTGGAGGCGGCGCAACGCCTCCTTGGTCGCCCGCAGGGTCAGGGGGGCGTGTCCGGAGACGAGACGGGCCAACTGCTCCGCGCGACCGAGAAGCGCGGCATGGTCCGCGACCACCTCCTGCAGAAGACCGATGCCGTGCGCCTCCTCGGCCCCGACCAGACGCGCCGTGAAGATGATGTCCTTGACCCGCGCCGGCCCGATCAGGGCGCTCAGCCGCGCGATGCTGTTCATCGACAGGCAGTTGCCGAGGGTGCGGGCGATGGGGAAGCCGAATTGGGTCGCCTGGGTTCCGAGCCGCAGGTCGCAGCACGCCGCAATGGCCGCGCCGCCGCCGGTGCACGCGCCGGAAATGGCGGCGATGGTCGGCACCCGGCATTTCTCCAGGGCGGTCAGGACCTGATCGATGCGCCGTTCGTACGCCAAGGCGTCTTCGGCGCTTTTGAAGGCTTGGAACTGGCTGATGTCCGTACCGGCGGCGAAGGCCTTCTCGCCGGCGCCGGTGACGACCATCGCGGTGATCGACCGGTCCGTTTCGATCGCCCCGCAGATCTCCTCCAGGCGGGCGTACATCGCAAAGGTGAGAGCGTTCCGGGTCTTGGGTCGGTTGAACGTGAGCCACGCCACACCGTCGCGGACGTCATACAGCAGTTCCGCGTCCTGGCCAGCGCCCGTCGCTTCGGTCATTCGCCACCACCATCGACGGCGGCAGCGCCGGCCATCCGGACATCCGTGAACATCGACATCGCCCTATAACCCTCTGGTTGCGCATTGCGCGCATTGCGACATGGCAGGCCGCCGCAAACCCGACCCGCCTCGCATTCTGCATTCATTTTTGCCCGATTTGCAATGCCTGCCAAACGATTTTTCCACATAGCAATATTGATTGCATGCAAAACGGCATCCATACATAATGTGGGGGATTAAGGGAGAGTCCCCATGCGCCACGACCAGATAGTTTCTCAATTAAGGCAGATGCTTATTGATGGCGCGATCGCCCCAGGCGCGCGGGTTCCCGAGCGCGAGCTCTGTACAACTTTCGGGATTTCGCGCACTCCCCTGCGAGAGGCGCTGAAGGTGTTGGCAGCCGAAGGGTATCTGGTGCTGCTGCCAAACCGCGGCGCGCGGGCGGCGAAGCTGTCCACCAAGGACGTATCCGACCTCTTCGACGTCTGCGAGGCGATGGAAGCCATTGCGGGCGAACTCGCATGCCAGCGCATCACGCGCGCCGAGTTGGAGGAGATCAAGAGCCTGAACCTCTCGATGAAGGAGGCGTACGAGCGGGGCGACCTCCCGACCTACTACCGCTGCAATCGGCTCATTCACGAAGCCATCGTGAAGGCGGCAGACAACGCCGTCCTGTCGGGCCTGTACGAGTCGGTCGTCGCGCGCATCCGCCGCGCGCGGTTCGTAGCCCCCATCCCCGACAGCCATTGGGAGTTGGCGATGTGCGAGCACGACGCCATGGTGAACGCTCTCATGCGGAGGGACGGTCAAGGGCTGGCGCACATCCTTAAGACACACCTGCGAAACAAGCGCATCGAGGTGCAGAAGGCAGGCTTCGTGGCGTCCGATACCGACGACGCCTGAGAGCATATTTTGACAATTTCTTTCGCGAGGCCCGGGTCATGAACTCGATCATGGCGATGCGGATGCACGCTGCGGCGGCCTCAGGGAGAGCTTCGAGATCCTTGCTCAGCCGGCGTGAGCGGTTCAGCCATCCGAACGATCGCTCGACGATCCCCAAGGTGCGCTTCAGCTCAGTGCTCACCCGGTCGACCAGCTTGCCGGCGCACTCGCCGTCGGCCCGGTGCTGGGCAATGCGCTTCACAGGGTCCGCGATGAGGCCGGAGACCTCGGCGCGCCTGACGGTAAGCCCGGGGATCAGGCAGGCGCGGCCCGTGGGCTTCCTCTCAGGAAGAGAATGGGCCATAGTATAGCCAGATCAACGACTTGACGGCTATCGAGCCGTGGGTGTGTATTGCTACCGAATACCGGGCAGCAGCACGTTGATCACCGCCACGATTGCCAGGAAGCTGGCGAGCGTCACGGCGATCTCGTGGGACCTCAACTTAGCCGAAGAACACGGGGAGCGCTCCGGCGGGCCAGCCTGACGTCTCAGACACCACTCGGCGGGACACGGCCCAGACTTTTGACAGCCAGACAGCCATGAAACAGCAGGTTCCCTCAGCTCAGGCTTGGCGCGGCACCTGACAGAACCTGCACGAGGCGGTGAACGACTTCGGCCGTCCGGGATACCGCGGCCTGCGGCCGCTGTGGAGGCATGGGGCACACCATTACCATGCCGGCATTGCTATGTCGGTCTCTGCGCGCTCGACGTTCCGACCCTGTCGCCGGGGTCGCGGGCGCGCTGTGCCGACATCGAGCGAGCAGCCCAACGGAACGCCATTGCCAAGGCCAACCTCGTCGCCACCTACGACCGCTGACCGGCCTGGATCGCGGGCATGCGTGGCGCGTATGCTGGCGCCGGACCTCCAAGACGCCGCGAGACAGGCCATGCCCCTGATCGATCCGCACCCTACCGACGCGCTGCTGCTGGTCGATATCCAGAACGACTTCTGCCCCGGCGGCGCGCTGGCGGTCGGCGGCGGCGGCGAGGTCGTGCCGGTGGCGAACCGGCTTGCCCGCCTCTTCGGCTCGGTGATCCTGACCCAGGACTGGCACCCGCCGGACCATCGCTCCTTCGCCAGCGCGCATCCGGGGATGAGCGCGTTCGCCACGACCACGTTCGCGTATGGCCCGCAGGTTCTGTGGCCGGATCACTGCGTGCAGGGAACGCAGGGGGCCGCCTTCCACCCCGACCTCGACGTTCCCATGGCGCAGCTGGTGCTGCGCAAGGGCTTCCACCGCGGCATCGACTCCTACTCCGCCTTCTTCGAGAACGACCGGACGACCCCCACCGGTCTGGCCGGGTATCTGCGCGAGCGCGGGTTCAGGCGGGTGGTCCTGGCCGGGCTTGCCACGGACTTCTGCGTCGCCTTCTCGGCCGAGGATGCCGTCCGTTGCGGGTTCGAGGCTGTGGTGGTCGAGGACGGGTGCCGCGCCATCGACCTGCAGGGATCGCTGGACGCCGCCAAGGCGCGTCTGGCCTCGGCCGGCGCCCGTCTGGTGCGGTCGGCGGACATCGCCGGGTCTTGAGTCAGCCGCACCCGATCCGGTCGGCCTGTGCGGCGAGAGTATACAGCGCGGGCGCGATGCCGACTTCCAGCGTCGTGCGGCGCTGCAGATTGCGCACCGGCTCGGGCAGGCTCGCGAGTTCCGCCGCCGCATGGGCCCGGATCGCGGGCAAGTCCGGCAGCGGCGCCACCCGCCGGCCGGCCCGCATCACCGGTACCAGCAAAGGACGTCCGGGTTCGCCGGCATCGGCGGTGGACAGCCGGTCCGCGCAGATCCGCCCGTCGGCACCACAGTGCCGGAAGACCTGCTTGCGCCCGGGCCAAGTCGCCTTGCCGGGTGAGCGTTTGCGCCGCGGCAGGCCGGCGTACTCGACCAGCTTGTAGGCGCAGTCGAGCGCAGGCGCGTCGCTGGAGGTGGTCAGGCTGGTACCGACGCCGAAACTGTCGATGGGGGCATCCGCAGCCAACAGGGACGCGATCGCCTCCTCGTCCAACCCGCCGCTTGCAACAATGCGCGTCTCCGCCAAGCCGCCTTCGTCCAGAATGGAGCGCACCCGCCGCGACAGCGCCGCGAGGTCGCCGCTGTCCAGCCGCACGCCGGACAGCCGGATGCCTTCGGCCGCCAGCTCGCGCGCCAGCGTCACCGCGGCCCGCGCGGCGGCCTCGGTGTCGTAGGTGTCGAGCAGCAGGGTCAGGTTCTGCGGGCGCGACCGGGCGAAGTTGGCGAAGGCCAGGGCTTCACGATCGTGCGCCTGCACGAACGCGTGCGCCATCGTCCCGACGACCGGAATGCCGAAGCGCCGGCCGGCCAGCGCCGTCGCCGTCCCGGCAAAGCCCGCGAGGTAGGCGGCGCGGGCGGCCAGCAGCCCGGCCTCGGCACCGTGCGCCCGGCGCAGGCCGAAGTCGAACAGCGGGCGCCCACGCGCCGCCAGTACCAGGCGCGCCGCCTTGGAGGCGACGACGGTCTGGAAGTGCAGGAGGTTGATCAGCCGCGTTTCCATCAACTGGGCCTCCGGCAGGCTGGCCGTCACGCGCAGGATCGGCTCGTGGGCGAAGAACACCGTACCCTCGGGCAGCGCGTCCACGTCGCCCGAGAAGCGGAACCCCCGCAGGTACTCCAGCGTCCCCTCGGACAGCCGGGCGTTGTCGCGCAGCCATGCAAGGTCGTCCGGCGTGAACCGGGCCTGCTCCAGGAAGACGACCGCCTGCTCCAGGCCGGCGGCGACCAGGAAGTTCCGCTCGGGAGGCAGGGTGCGGACGAACAGCTCGAACGAGGCCGTGTCCGTCAACCCGTGATCCAGGTAGGCGTGGACCATGGCGACTTCGTAGAGGTCGGTGAGCAGCAGGCTGTTGCCCTCATCCGCTGCATCGGCACCGGTGCTCATGGCCATCTCCCCGGCTGGACGCCGGCCGCCGCCGCTAGGCCGGGATGCGCCACATCTCCCGCAGTTCGCGCGGCAGCGCCCCCGCCACCTTCTGGATCTCGCCGGCCGCGATGTGCTTGGCCAGCATGTCGAACACCGCGCCAGTCAGGCGGACCGGATCGGCATCCGGATAGCCCTGCATCTCTGCCTTGATGCGGTCGTAGAAGGCCTCGATGTGGCGGTCACGAGCGGGCGTGGCGGTGGGGCGCCAGCCTTCGTAGTAGAGCCCACGAACCAGCATGGGCAGTTGGGCTCCGAGATGCACGGCCAGCCCCGCTTCCATCTCGTCGCGCAGCGCGTGCAGCACACCGCGCAACGCCCGGTAGGCGAGGTGGCGGTCGTCGGTGTGCAGCCATTCCATGATGTCCTTGAGCCATGCGTTCGTGAGGTGGACGGTTTCGTCGAAGACCTGGACGCCTATGGTCGTCATCGGATCCTCCGTAGCGTTGGGGAAATTCGGTCGCTCATCCGGATCGTAGTGCGCCCCGGCGGGGACCGGCTTTACGCAGGTTAAGGGGAGTGCCCCTTCCATGGTCGAGGATGGACCGGTGATCCTTACCCGCGTGCGTGGAGGCGATCATGCATCTGCTGTGCTGCTGACGACGGCGAGGGTCCGCCGGGCGGACGTCGTGAATTACGCGACGCCGATCCGTAAGTGTCGTGTCGCCCGCTGGCTCCCGTGATCGTCATCACTGGAAGCGGAGGCAGGCCAATGCGCATCATTGCCCTCGATATCCACCGTACCTTCGCTCAGGTCGTCATCCTCGAGCACGGACAGCTGCGCCAAGCCGGGCGGGTGCGCCTGAGCCACGACAAGCTGCTGAGCTTTGCCAAGACACTCACGCCCGAGGACGATGTCGTTCTTGAAGCCACCGGCTACAGTCTGGCCGTCGCCCGCACACTGCAGCCCTTCGTGCGCCGGGTGATCATTACCAACCCGCTGCAGGTGCGCGCCATCGCACACGCCCAAGCGGCGGGCACTGCAGCTGCGTGCCGGCCAGCCGACGCAGAAGAGCCGGGGCTTGTCGTTGTGACAAGCCGCTCGGCGCTGGCGTGGTCTGTTCTGCATCCTCGCGGCGCCGGCGGTGCAGCCGGCTCTCTCCGATTCCGAGAGCGCCGGCCTGCTGGCTGATCGGGTGCTTCCCCTTGATGACCGGCTTGACGGCTTGTGCCTTGAACTCCGGCGTGCAGAACCGCCATTTGCCCTGTCCCATCCTACACCGCCTGCCGGATCATACGATCCAAGAGAGGCGTCCACCAATCTGGCTCTCCCGAGGGAAGCTCACTGCCGTCATCACCCACCTCTCCCCCACGGGGGCTTGGCAGTGATGTCCACTGCTTCGAGGGAGGATCATTCAGAACCACGGAACACGGGCGGACGCTTCTCGAAGAACGCGCTGACTCCCTCGCGGGCGTCCGCTTCCGTCTCCAACCGGCGAGCCACCGACGCTTCGTACGCGCTGGCGGCGTCGATCCCCTCGCGTTCCCCCAGTATCACCCCGGCTTTGATCGCAGCGACCACGGAGGGAGAGTTCTTGGCGATCGCCCGCGCCAGGACGAGCGCTTCGCTCAACGCATCGCCCTTTTCGACCAGCCGGTTGATGAATCCGGTTCTGTAGGCCTCGTCAGCCGACAGGGGCGCCGCCGTGAGCATCAGTTCCAGAGCCCGGGCCGACGACATCAGCCGTGGCAACCGGCCGATCTGCCCGCCCTCCGGAAGCATGCCCAGCCGGGCGCCCGGCGAACCGAATGTCGCGTTGACGCTCGCAACGCGCAGGTCGCACGACAGGGCGAGGATGAGCGCCGCGGCGTAGCAGTGCCCATTGACCGCTGCGATCACCGGCTTTCTCATCTCCCGGGGGCGCAGGAACGGGGTCTCCCCCAGGTCCGTCGCCGCGTGCACGCCGGAGGCGATCTCCTTCAGGTCATGTCCGCTCGAGAAGGCAAGGTCCCCCGCGCCCGTCACCACGACCACCCGAACGGCGTCGTCGCCTTCCGCATCGTCCAGATGGCGCAGGAAGTCGGCGGCCATCGTGCCCTGGAAGGCGTTGCGCTTGGGCTCGTTGGCGATGGTCAGGATACGGATCGCCCCCTCCGTCTGCGTCGTAATCTCGGGCATGTCAAAATCCTCTTCGAGGCCGGCGGGCCTTTTTCGCGTGAAGTGGGGTGCGGGCGTCAGCGCCAGATCTTGTCCTGACAGTCGTATGATCCGACGCGGAGGTCGGGCTTTTCCGACAGCAGGTGCTTCTTCTGCACGCGCTGCGAGTCCGTAAGGGGGAAGGCGTCGCGGTACTCGTAGTAGCGGGGCACCTTGAAGGCCGCGAGGTGCCGCGCGCAATGATCGGCGATGCGCTCCGGCGGACAGGTCGATGGGTCAACGCCCGGCGCCAGCAGGATGTAGGCCTTGATCTCCTCGCCCCGGTAGTCGTCGGGCACCGGTACGACGGCGGCGTCCTGGATGTCGTCGAGCGTGCGCAGCACCACCTCGACCTCGCGGGCGGCGATGTTCTCTCCGCTGCGGCGCACCATGTCCTTGGTCCGGCCGAGGATATAGTGATATCCGGCGGCGTCCACGCGGGCCAGATCGCCGGTGCGGAACCAGCCGTTGCGGAACGCCTGCGCCGTCGCCTCGACGTTCCCGAAGTATCCCTTGAGCAGACCGCGGCCACGCACGCAGAGTTCCCCGGTGTCGCCGGTCGGAACGGGATTGCCGTCCTCGTCGGCGATCATCAGGTCGCGGAAGGGAGCGACCACGCCGCAACTGCCCGAACCGGTCATCTCGGCAAGCCGGTGGGCGGGCATGTAGGTGCCCCCGCCGATCTCGGTCATGCCGTAGAACTCCTGTCCATACACGTCGAAGCGGCGCTGGAAGTCGGCATGGCTTTCCGGGCCGAACGCGAAGATGGTGGCCAGCTTGAGCTTGTTGTGCGGGTCCGAAGGCCGGGGCGGCTGCTTGTAGACCATTTCGAACAGGGCGCAGTAGTCGCACTCGAGCTGCGCGACGTCGAGCATGAAGCGCTTGGCGCCGGGTTTGCGTGGAAAGAAGGCGCAGCCACCGCTCGCCATCGCGTTCAGCAGGATCCGTTGCCCGACCATGTAGAAGAAGCTTGATCCGACGTAGAAGCGCCGCAGATCCGTGGCGAAGAACTCCGTCGAGCTGAGCCCCAGGCAGAGCCAGTACTCGTGGGTCAGCATGCAGGCCTTCGAGAAGCCGGTGGTGCCGGACGTGTATTGAAGATTGAGGACCGCGTCCGGGGAACGGGGCGTGTGCGGCGCCCGCCGGCCCTGCGCCTCCTCCATCAGCGCGCGCCAGCGCCGATGCCGGCCCGGCGCGGCATCCCCGAGGACGATCACATCGGACGGCGGGAGCGCCACCGTCTCGAGGGCATCCAGGTGCGGCAGGAACTCCGCCTCCAGGATGAGGACGGTGGCGAGGGAGGTCTTCAGGACGTACTCGACCTCGCGGGTGGTGTAGGTGGCGTTGATGGGAACCATGACGGCCTGCAGGCGTGCCAGGGCCAGCCAGGCAATGGGAAACTCCTCGCGGTTCCAGGCCATCACCGCGACATGGACGCCCGGGCCGATGCCGAGCGCCGCGAACGCTGCGGCGGCGGTTTCGACCGCGTCCAGCACCTCGCCCCAGGTCCGCTCTACGCCGTCATCGATGAACCTCCAGGCCGGGGCGTCCGCATGCCGGGCGGCGGTCCGGACCAGGAGGTCGAACACCGAGTCCGGAAGCGGCGTCGCCTCCAGGCGTCGGGCGAGGGCGTCGGGTTCTTCCCTGCGAAACTCTGCGAACATCACTCTTCTCGTAGGTGAGGGGTGGCGTCGGTGCGAACCGTCATCGCGCACGCCGTTCGGCACGGCGCTGGATCTGGTCGCTCAGGAAGACCGCCGCAAAGGTGGCCAGGATGAGCAGCGACGCGACCGCCGCGACGACCGGCGTCAGGTCGTGGCGCATGTCGGCCCAGATCCGCATCGGCAAGGTCTCGTTGCGCCCCATGACGAACAGGGCGATGACCAGCTCGTCGAAGGAGATGAAGAAGGCGAAGACGGCCGCCGAGATGACCGCCGGCCGGATCGTCGGCAGCGTGACGTACCAGAAGGCCTCGTACGGCCGGGCGCCCATCACCCGGGCGGCCCTGGCGAGCGTGTCGCCGGTCTGGCGCAAGGCACCCGACACCGTCGTCGTGACGAAGGGCAACGCGAGGACGGCGTGCACCAGGACGATGCCGCCGACGGAGCCGTAGAGGCCCAGGCGGCTGAAGACGAGGAGCGTCCCGAGGGCGAGAATGATCACCGGCACGACCTGCGGACCGAGAAAGATCGGCCCGGCGATCCGGACGGCGCGCCCGTCGCGGCTCAAAACCAGCGCCGCCGCCGTTCCCACGACGGTCGCCAGAAGCGCGCTCGCCGCGGCGATGACCAGGCTGCGCCAGGTCGCCTCGATCCACCCCGGCGTCGCGAAGAATTCCTCGTACCAATGCAGCGTGAAGCCGGCCGGCGGAAATTTCAGGTACCGGGTCTCGCTGACCGACATCGGCACCACCAGCAGCAGCGGCAGCAGAAGGTAGAGGAGGACGCCGAAGAAGTAGGCGGGCAGGAGGACGCGTCCGGACCGCTCCCACAGGGACTGTCTCATCGCGATCCTCCATGACCGCTCAGCCGCGTCACGCGCCGGAAGAGCAAAGCCACCACGGCCACCACCGCGAAGCCGGCGACCAGCAGCACCACCCCCAGCGCCGATCCCAGGCCCCAGTCGAGGGTCACCGTGATCTGCGTGGCGATGAGGTTTGCGATCATGGTTTCCTTCGGACCGCCGACAAGGGCCGGCGTGATGAAGAACCCCAGGGCCAGGACGAACGTTAGCATCCAGGCGCTCACCGCACCCCCGGCGCTCAGCGGCAGGAAGACGTGGAGGAAGCTGCGCACCGGCGAGGCTCCGAGGATGCGGGCCGCCAGGACGAGCGATCGGTTGATGGTCGTCATCGTCGAGAACATGACGAGGATGGCGACCGGCAGGAGCACCTGCACCATCGCGATGTACACAGCCCCCCGCGTGTAGAGCATCTGGAGCGGCGCATCGACGATCCCCGCGCCGATCAGCAGGGAGTTCACCAATCCCTCGCGACCGAGAACGACGATCCATCCGAAGGTCCGCACCAGCACGCTGACCCAAAGCGGCGTCAGAATGAGGAGAAGCAGCATCGTCCGGCGCCTCGGCGGGCGGGACGCCAGGTAATAGGCGGCGGGATAGCCGACCAGGATGCACGCGAAGGCCACCCCGACGGCGAGTTGGACCGTTCCCAGCAGGATGGTGCGGTACGGGCCCTCGCCGAGCACGCCTTCGTAATGCTCCGCCGTCAGTCCGCTGTCGCCCTGCAGGCTCCACAGCGCGACCTCGCCCACCGGGGCGAGGAAGGCCAGCAGGAACAGCAGGGCCGCCGGAGCGAGCAGCCAGAGGGACGAGAGGGGCGCGCGCCGCCGGCGCGCCGCCGCCGTCCCTCCGCCCGGCAGGGACACGTCGAGGCTCATTGCAGGCGCCAGGCTTCCCACCGCTTCTGGATGCGCGGCAGGTTTTCGGCCCAGAACTCGGCGTTCAGCGCGAACTGCACCGCCATGTTCTCCGGACTGGTCGGAAGCTCCTTCGCCTCGTCCGGCGACAGGATCTTGTAGATGTCCGGGTTGAAGCTGGAGTAAGGCATGGCGCGGGCGATCTCCGCCAGACGCTGCGGGTCGTTCCAGCAGTACTTCATGAACTGCATGGCCCCCGCCGGGTTGCGTGCCCCCTTGATGATCGAATAGTAGCTGACGTCGAGCGAACCGCCGTTCCAGATGATCTGCACCGGCAGCTTGTCCTTTTGCAGCTGCTGTATGCGGCCATTGAAGGCGGTGGCGTAGAACACTTCGCCGCTGGCCAGCAACTGGACCGGCTGCTGCCCGCTCGTCCACCACACGGTGATCGCCGGCTTGATCTCGTCGAGCTTCTTGAACGCGCGGTCGACACCGGCCGGCGTCTTGAGAACCTCATAGACATCCGCCGGCTTGACGCCGTCGGCGATCAGCGCGAACTCCAGGTTCTCCGCCGGGGAGTTGCGCAGCGTCCGCGGGCCGGGGAACTGCTTGACGTCCCAGAAGTCCGCCCAGCCGGTGAAGGTCTTGCCTGGCGGCAGCTTGTCGGTGCGCACGCCGATCGTGGTGGAGTAAGCCACCGAGCCGATAGCGTGGGTCTTGCGGGCAATCGGCGGCAGCTTGTTGTCGGGATCCACTACCTTCCAGTCGATGGGCTCCAGCCACCCGTTCTTCTCCGACACCGGAAGGCCGGAGCGCTCAGTCGGCGCGATGTCCCACAGGATGTTCCTGGTCGTCTGCTGGGCCCGGATCTGCGCGAGCGAGTCGTCCGTCGCGGCCTGCGTGACGGTGATCCCGGTCTCCTTGGTGAAGGGCTGGACGCAGATGCGGTTCAGGGTCTCCGCCCAGGCGCCGCCGTAATTCGCGATCACGACCGCCTTGTCGCCGGATTGAGCCAACGCCGTTCCACCGGCGGTGCCGGCGAGCGCCGCGCCGAGAGAGAGACTCCACAGCAGCTTGTTCATTGAACGCTCCTCCATCAGTTCTTTGTCGACCGGTCCTGCAGATCCGGAACGAGGACGACGTCGGACGGACGGAGGACGAGGCTCACGGCCTCCCCGCGTTCCGGGATCCGGTCCCTGTCGCGTCGTTGTTCGCGGAAGTGGATAAGAGTGCCGTGGCCGGCGCGGGCGCTGTATTCGATCACGTCGCCGAGGAACACCGCCTCCTGGACCGTGACCGTGACGGCAACGTCC
The DNA here is from genome assembly GCF_050789165.1 of Azospirillum sp. NCBI lineage: Bacteria > Pseudomonadati > Pseudomonadota > Alphaproteobacteria > Rhodospirillales > Azospirillaceae > Azospirillum > Azospirillum sp. The sequence goes on along the minus strand of NZ_JBOZRT010000116.1, from coordinate 28,532 downwards.
GACCCGTCGGCCGGACGGCGCTGCAGCTTTTCGGGCCGGATGCTTGCGTACCACGAGCCCGGCCGGGCGTCGGACGCGTCGTCGGGATAGGTCACGCCGAGGTCCGGAATGGACACCGATCCGCGCTGCGACAGGTCGGCCGCGAGCAGGTTGGTCTGCCCGATGAAATCGGCGACGAAGCGGCTTCGCGGGGTGTCGTACATCTCGGACGGCGTGCCGATCTGTTCGATCCGTCCGTCGCGCAGAACGACGATGCGCGACGACATGGCCAGGGCTTCGCGCTGGTCGTGGGTCACGTAGACCACGGTGCACCCGAGCTGGTGTTGAATGTCCTTGATCTCGAACTGCAGCGCCTCGCGGAGCTTGAGGTCCAGGGCGCCCAGCGGTTCGTCCATGAGCAGGACGGGGGGCTCGAACACGATGGCCCGGGCGAACGCCACGCGTTGCTGCTGACCGCCGGACAGATCGCGCGGCATGCGGCCGGCCAACGCGCCGAGCCGCACGATGTCCAGCACCCGCTCCACCCGCTCGGTGATCACACGGCGCGGCGCGCGGCGCATGCGCAGCGGGAAGGCGACGTTATCGAACACCGACATGTGCGGGAACAGGGAATAGTTCTGGAACACCATCCCGAGATTTCGGCGTTCCGGCGGGTCCTCGATCACCGAGCGTCCGTCGATGCGGATGTCGCCGGAGTCGGCCGTGGAGAACCCCGCGAGCACGTTCAGGGCGGTGGTCTTGCCGGACCCGCTCGAGCCGAGAATCGTGAGGAACTCGCCCGGCTGGATGGTCAGCGAGAAATCGTGAAGCGCGCGCACCGATCCGTAGGCTTTCCTGACGGATTGGAACTCGATCGACGCGCCGACGGCCGGCGCCCCCTGGCGCGGTTCTCTGGCCAAGCTGCCACTCGAGGGTTTGTCCACGTCCACCATCGTAGGTTCCATGGGCCTGCTCAGTGATGACGCCTTGTCTATTTATGACGCTATGTCTAAAATTGAGCTGCGTCAAGAGGTCACGGTGCGATCGATCCACGATGGCGGATAGGTCCGCTTCGACCGATGAGTGGGGGCACAAAGATGCGGCAGAATGCGGTTATGCCAGCAGGCGAAGACGAGTGCGGCGAAGGCTCCACTCCGCTGCTCTTCGAAGAGGTTCTCGCCATGAGGAGCCGGGAGCGGACGCGCCCGAAGCGGGAGCGAACGCGCTACCTGATGCTCTCCATCGTCGCGCGCCATCTGCGGGCGTCACCAGGACGGCTGTTGACCGTCGAGGCGCTGCTCGACGAGGCGGGCCTGTCCCGGGGCACTTTCTATAACCACTTCAAGGACATGGACGAATGCGCGTCCGTCCTCATCGACCTCTTCTTCGAGCATGTCATGTCCCGGCGCCCCACGAAGCGGGGACCGCGGGGGAGTTACGACGCCATTCTGGAGGCCAACACGGCCTATTGCCGGGCCTATGAGGCGAACGCCGGCATGTTCGGTCTGTTCTCACAACTGGCCACCCGCGACACGGAACTGCTGCGCATGCGCGAACGCCTGAATTCCGAGTGGGTCGATCGCATCATAGCGGTTGTCGCCCGCCGGCGCGGCCGTCCGTTCGGCGAGGACGAACGCCGCCGTTTCGAAGGCGTGCTGAGGATCCTGATCGCGATGACGATCGAAAGCCTGCGGGAGCGGTTCGTCCATGAGGACGCGCTTCTGTGCCGCTCCTTCCCCACCGCCGACAGTCTGGCGAAGGCGCTGTCGGACCAGTGGTACGGCGCGATGGTGGAGTACGAGCGTCCATCAACACCAGGCTGACGGCGCCGGTCGAGGTGTTCTCCGTCTGAACCGCGCCTGCGCTGTGCGGATCGGAGTGGGCGGTCCGCGCGCCGGCCTGACGGCGGTGCCGTGGAACTCCCCGTCCCGTTCAACCGCCGCGCTCGTGTCTGGGCAGCGGCTGGATCTCGCGCCCGACCGCTCCCACCGCGCGGCGACCCGGTCATGACACGGCCGCAAAGAGCCTGCCCAAAACGTTCCAACGCGCTTGCCTTCCAGTGCCGGCACAATAAAAAGATGACTTTTGATTGATCATCTAAATTTCCGTATGTCAAGTATGGTTATAGTTGGCGCTTTACCAAAGTCATAGCGTGAATGGCGAGTCGGCTCATCAACCTTTGCTTTACGGACTTGCAGCAATTATTGCTGAATCGAAGCGATGTTGGCGCGACTGATGTGACTGATTCGACCTCTACAGGATTGCCGAACCCTATTCTGGTCACGCGCGTGGACGAACGACGGTTCGGCCTGCCGGCGACGGCGGTCGAACGCGTCTTTGCCGTGGTGGAAATCACCCCTCTTTCCGATGCGCCGGGCGTGATCGCCGGGGTCGTCAACATCCATGGGGCCGTGCTGCCGGTGCTCGATCTGCGCCGCCGCCTGGGGCGCCCATCGCGTCCATCCCGTCCGACGGACAAGCTGGTGGTGGTGAACGCGCCGGCCCGCAGGATCGTCCTGCTCGTCGATGCCGTCGAGGGAGTGGAAGAGGTGCCGGAGGCCGCGCTGGTCGCCCTTGACGACTTGGTGCCTGGAATAGGCATGGTCGGGCGGATCATCGCCGGGCACGAGGGGCTGATCGTCGTTCACGATCCCGAACGTCTCCTTTCCGGCGCCGAGGAGGGGGATCTGGAGCGTGCGCTGGAGGAACTCGTTGAATGACCGACCCGCTTCCGGTTCGACGGTGTCTCCGTGACCTTGCCGCCCGCCGTCTGGGCTTGGCGATCCCGGCCGACCGCGACCGTTGCCTGGATCGGGCGGCGGCCGTGCTCGGCTTCGACGAGGCGGGGGCGGACGCGGCGACGCTGGCGGCGCTCGATGCGACTCCGTGGGAGGCGGAGGCGTGGCAGCGGATGGTGCGGCAGCTCACGGTCGGGGAAACCAGCTTCCTGCGCCATCGCGAATGGTTCGCCGCGATCGAGGAGCGCGTCCTGGCGCCGCTGATCCAGGAACGGCGGCGGTCGGGACGGCGGCAGCTCCGGGTGTGGAGCGCCGCCTGCTCGACCGGCGAGGAACCCTATTCCCTCGCCATGATCATCGACCGACTGATCCCGGACCGCGACGGCTGGGACGTCACCATCGTCGGATCCGACATCAACGCCGCGTCCCTCGCCGCGGCGCGCGCCGCGTGCTTCGGCGCGTGGTCGCTGCGGGAGTTGACGGCGGCGGAGCGCACCCGCTGCTTCAACGAGACGGCACCCGGCCGTTTCCGGCTGCGCCGGGCCTACCGGACGATGGTCACCTTCCGCTGCAAGAACCTCGTTGCGGACGACTATCCCAATCGGAGCGCGGAATTCGCCGGGTTCGACCTGATTCTCTGCCGCAACGTCCTGATATACTTGACCCCAGAAGCCCAGCAGACGGTGGCGCAGCGGCTGATCCGCTGCCTGGCGCCTGACGGGTGGCTCGCCGTGAGCGCGGCGGAAGCCACCGCCGAGCGGTTCCGACCACTCGTCCCCGTCCGCCTCCCCTCGGCGATTCTGTTCTGCAACGCCACTTCCGCGGTGCCCGGTGACAAGGCCCCGTCTCCGCGACGGCCGGCGTCACCAACCTTCGGATCGCCCGAGGGAACAGCGTGCTGGTGGAAGCCGCCGCCGGCCGTTTGCCGACCGGCGCCTGTCCAGCCGGCACCGACGACGGGCAACGGCGGCATGGCCGAGGCGCGCGCGCTTGCCGACCGCGGCATGCTGGATGCGGCGCGGCACGCCTGCGAATCCATCCTGGCGCGCGATGCGCTCGACGGCGAGGCCAACCTGCTGCTCGCCTCCGTCTGCGCGGAGGTGGGCGAGTGGGGGCCGGCGCTGGAGGCAGCCCGGCGCGCGGCGTACCTGATGCCCCGATCGCCCGCCGCCCACTTCCAGCTGGGGATGGCGCATCGGTGTCTCGGCCGGACGGCTGCGGCGCAGCGCAGCCTGGAGGCGGTCGTCGCCCTGCTCACGACGGCGCCGGACGGCGAAGCCGTGCCGCAACTGGCGGATACCACGGCCGGAAGCCTTCGCCAAACCGCCCATCGCTGCCTGGAATCGATGGCGGCAAGCTCAGGAGGATACCATGGCCGACCCGATTGACGGCCGCGGCCCGGGCGTGGCCGTGGATTGGGAACGTGCCCGCGCCCGCCTGGATCGGCCGGAAGCGGCGTTGGCAGCCGGCGACTCCGCCGCTCCCGAGGAGGTGCACCGGATCCTGCGCGACCGCGCCCTGCGCCTGGCGGCCCCGCCGGTCTCGACAACCCTGTCGCAACCCGTCGATCTGGTGCTCTTTCGTTCGGGGAACGGGCGGTACGCCATCGACGCAGGCCACGCCGACGTGGTGCTGCACGCTGCGGCGACGCCGCTGCCCGGTGTGCCGTCCTTCCATCTCGGCCTCGTCCTGCACCGGGGCGAGGTATACCCGCTCGTCGACATCGGCCCGCTGCTGGGCCACGGGCCGGCGGGCCGCGACGGGGCCGGCTACGCCATCCTGTGTTCTGCCGGGGAAGGCGCGATCGCCATCGCCGCTGACGCCATCGACGGGCTGTACCGCCTGAATGGGGCCGGATTCGCCCTGCCGCCCGAGAGCGAGGGCCAGTCGGCGATCCACGGCATGACGGTGGACGGCGCCGTCATCATCGACGTCGCGCGGCTGCTCCGCGACGCGCGGCTCACGATCAACGACCAGCCGCCGATCCACGGCGGAGCGAAGGGAGAGGACGAAAGAGACCATGTGGACGTTTCTGGATAGGTTCGGCTTACGGTCCCTGGTGATCGGCGCCGGCGTGTTCGGCGCCCTGGTGCCCGCCTTCGTCCTGGTGGTCGCCGGTGGCGTCCAAGTGAGGACGCGCGCCGTCGAGGACACCGTCGAGGCCGATCAGCTGCTCGCCCAACTCGTCGCCGACCGCGTCGAGCAGCGCATCGTCTCCGGCCGGCAGGTGTTCGAGACCATCGCGCGGAAGCTGGCCGATGCGCCCAGCCTCGCCGCGGAACACGCGACGCCGCTGATCGACAACGAAACCGCGTCGTATCCGGGCGTCTGGGGAACGGTGGTCGTCAACGGCGACGGTGTCGTGACCGCGGCCCAGGCTGCCAGCACCGCCGACGGCCGCTCCCAGGTGCGGCGGGACCTCCGGAACCGTTCGTACGTTCGCGACGCGCTCGACGGGCGGAAGGTCGTGATCGCCGATGCCCCCGAGGAATCCGAGCGGGCCGGGCAGACGATGATCGCCGTCGCCGTTCCCATCGTCGGGCAGGACGGCCAGAGGCCGGGCGCCGTCGTCGCCTTCCTGGACATGACCCAATCCATGGCGATCGCCCGCAAGGCGCGCCTCGGCAGCAGCGGGCACGCCGTCATCGCGCGCCAGAACGGCGTCGTTCTGTTCCACGACGATGCCTCGGTCGCGAAGGCGAGGACCGACTTCTCCCGGCTGCCGGTCTGGCCGCTGGTCACGCGCGGCGACAGCGGGGATCTCGCCTCCTATGCGGACGAGCGGGGCGCGCTGCGCCTCGGCGGCTTCGCGACGGTGCCGAGCGTCGGCTGGAAGGTCTGGGTGACGCGCGCCCACGCCGAGATCGACCAGGAGATCCAGGAGGAGTTGTTCGCCGCGCTGCCCTGGGTGGTGGCGGCGTTCGCCCTGGCGGTCGCCGCGGCGTTCGCCCTGCTGCGCCTGATCGTCCGTCCAGTTGATGGCCTGCGGGCCACGGCGGCCGATATCGCCGCCGGCAACCTCGACCGGCGCGCGCCGGAACTGGGACCGAACGAGCTGTCCAACCTGGCCGGTGCCATCAACGCGATGGCGTCGACGCTCAAGGCCAACCTGGAGAAGGAGCGGTCCGGAAAGGCCCGGCTGCAGGCGGCCGTCGCCGAGTACAGCGCCCTCGCCGAGCGGGTCGCCGCCGGCGACCTGCGGGCGCGGGTCACGGTCGCGGCGGACGGTGAGCTCGGCCTGCTCGGCGAGAACCTCAACCGGATGACCGAGGCGATCGAGCGGCTGGTCGAGGAGATCCGCGACGCGGTGGACAGCCTGTCGTCCGCCTCGATGGAGATCCTCGCGGCGACCCGGCAGCAGGTCTCGACCACCTCCGAGGAGGCGAGCGCGGTGCGCGAGACGGCGGCCACGGTCACCGAGATCCGCCAAGCGGCCGAGGTGACCGCGCGGCAGACGCGCGCCGTCGCCGAGATGGCGCAACGGGTGGCGCAGACGGCCGAGGACGGCCAGCGGTCGGTCGAAGACGGCGTGCGCGGCAGCGAGGCGGCCAAGGCCCGCATGGAGGCGCTGGCCGAGCGCATCCTGTCCTTCAGCGAGCAGGCGGAGGCGATCGCCGAACTGAACGCCACCGTCAGCGAGCTGGCGGAGCAGTCCAACCTCCTGGCCGTCAACGCCGGCATCGAGGCAGCCAAGGCGGGCGAGGCCGGCAAGGGCTTCGCTGTCGTCGCCACGGAGGTCCGCAGTCTTGCCGAACGCAGCAAGGAAGCCACCGTCCAGGTGCGGCGGATCGTCGGCGACATCCAGAAATCGGCTCAGGCCACCGTGATGGCGGCCGAGCAGGGGGTCAAGGCGGCGGAGGCCGGGACCGGAATCGCCCAGCGTTCCGGTGCCGCCATCGCCAAGCTCGCCGACAACATCGGCGAGGCCTCGGTCGCCGCGCAGCAGATCCAGGCGATGTCGGAACAGCAGCAGGTGGGCATGGACCAGATCGCGCTCGCCATGCACGACATCGAGCAGGCCTCCGCCCAGACGGTGGCCGCCACCCAGCTGGTCGAGCGCGCCTCGCTCAGCCTCGACCAACTGGCCCGCAAGCTGACCGACATCGTCGGGACGGTGGCTGGCAGCCAGCGGCGGGCGGGCTGACATGATCGACCGCAGCGAGGATTTCCGGCGCCGGCTGCTCGCCACCTTCCGCGTCGAGGCGAACGAGCACATCGCCTCGATCGCCGCGGAACTCGACGCGGTCGCCGCCGATCCGGCGGGGCCGGACCTCGCCGTGCGGCTGGAGACGCTGTTCCGCATCGTCCACACCCTGAAGGGCGCCGCCCGCTCGGTGGGTGAAAGCGGCGTGGAGGACCTCAGCCACCGCTGCGAGGCGCTGCTGCGCGACCTGACCCAAGGGCGGCGCACCTTCGACCCGGCGCTGCTCGGCGTCCTGATGGAAGCCAGCGACAACCTCGCCGCGGCGGTGGAGGGAAGCCAGCGCCGGGAGCCGCCCGGCACGGAGCCGCGGAACGCCGGCGGCAGCATCCGCGTCGACATCGGCCGCCTCGACCGGCTGCTCGTCATCGCCGAGGAACTGCTGGTTCCCAAGCTGGCGGCCGCCGAACGCGCGCGCGCCGCCCGTGCGCTGGGCGGCGCCGTGGCGGAGCTGCGGGGCCGGTTGCGTCGGGACGGCCAACGCGCCGCCTCCGGTACCGGGCTGGACGAGTCGCTGCGCCGCGTGGAAGGAGACGCCCGGCGCCTCGCCGAAGCGCTGGCCGACGACAGCGCCACCGTGCGGACGCTGGTGGACGAGCTGCTGGAGGAAACCCGCCGCGCCCGCCTGTGCGCCGCGGCGACCATCCTGGAGGCCTTTCCGCGGATGGTGCGGGATCTCGCCGGCGAAACCGGGAAGGAGGTGGCTTGGCAGGCCGTCGGCACGGACGTCGAGATCGACCGCAAGATCCTCGACGCCATCAAGCATCCGCTGATCCACATGGTGCGCAACGCCGTGAGCCACGGCATCGAGGCGCCGGAGGCGCGCGCCGCCGCCGGGAAGCCGCGCCGGGGGCGGATCACGCTGACCGTTCAACCCCTCGACGGCGGGCGCGTCGCGCTGGAGCTGTCGGACGACGGCTGCGGCCTGGACCTGCAGGCCATCCTCCGGGCGGCGCTGCGCTCGCGGCTCCTGACACCGGATCAGGCCGGCGGGCTGAGCGAGGCGGAGCTGGCCGACCTGGCGTTCCACGCCGGCGTCAGCACCAGCCCGGTGATCACCACCATTTCCGGGCACGGCCGGGGCCTCGCCATCGTGCGGGAGGCGGTCGAGCGCATCGACGGGCAGGTGGCGGTGCGGTCCGCTCCCGGCGCCGGCACCACGATCCGCCTGGAGCTGCCGACCAGCGTCGCCACATGCCGTGCGCTGATCGTCCGCGTCGGCCGTACGGTCTGCGCCTGGCCCGTCACGTCCATCGACGCCACCATCGGCGTGCCCCGGCACGACATGGCGGCGGTGCTCGAACGGGGGACGCTCGCCCACGCGCAGGAGATGCTGCCGGCGGCGCATCTGGCGGCGGTCCTCGGTGTGGCCGCCGACGCCGACGACACGCGCCGCCTGATGCCGTGCCTGATCGCACACGCGGGGCGGCGGCGGGGCGCGCTGCTGATCGATGAGGTGATCGGCGACAGCGAAATTCTCCTCAAGGAGTTGCGGCCGCCGCTGCGGCGTGTGCGCAACGTCGCCATGGCGGGGCTGCGGGGCACCGGGGATCTGGTCCTTGTGCTGCGCCCCTCCGACGTGCTGGCGTCGATGCGCGAACCGACCGGTGCGCCGGGGCGGGCGGCGGAGACCGCCGTGCCGCGCGCGCGTCGGATCCTGGTGGTCGATGACTCCATCACCACGCGGTCCATGGAACGCAACCTGTTCGAGGCGGCCGGCTACGCCGTGCGGGTGGCGGTGGACGGGCTGGACGCCTGGGGAATGCTACGGAACGAGGACTTCGACCTCGTGGTGTCCGACATCGACATGCCGCGCATGGACGGATTCGAGCTGACCACCCGCATCCGCGAGGATCCCAGGCTCGCCGACCTCCCGGTGGTGCTGGTCACCGCACTGGACAGCCGGGAGGACAAGGAGCGCGGGGTACGGGTGGGCGCCAACGCCTACGTGCTCAAGTCGGCCTTCGAGGAGTCCAACCTCCTCGAGATCGTCGGCCGGCTGGTCTGAGCGCAGGAGGCGGCGATGACCGGCATATCGGAACAGGCAGACGCAAGGAGGGGAGCCGGCCATGGCCGAACACAGTGACCAGTCGGACCGGATGGCCGCCCGCATCCTCATCGCGGAGGACAGCGCGACCCAGGCCGCCCAGCTCACCTTCCTGCTGGAGGAGCGCGGGTTCGACGTGCTGGCCGCACGCGACGGGCGCAAGGCGCTCGCCATGGCGGAGCAGCATCATCCCGATCTGGTGATCGCCGACATCGTCATGCCGGAACTCGACGGCTACGGGCTGTGCGCCGCCATCAAGGCCGACGCCGCGCTGCGCGGCACGCCGGTGATCCTGGTGACCGAGCTGTCGAGCCCGCACGACGTCTTCCGCGGCCTGAACGCCGGCGCAGACAACTTCATCATCAAGCCGTTCGACGAGAACGTGCTGCTGTCGCGCATCCGCTACCTCCTCACCAACCGGGAGCTGCGGAAGTCCGGCAAGCTCCAGCTCGGCATCGAGATCGAGCTGTCGGGCCAGCGCCACTTCATCACCGCCGAGCGCCAGCAGATCCTGGATCTCCTGATTTCGACCTACGAGCAGGCGGTCCGGCTCAACGACGTCCTGGAAAGCCGGCAGAAGGCGCTGACGCGGTCGTACGACACGCTGAACGCCCTCTACCACCTCGCCGACGACCTCAACCGCTGCCAGACGGCGATGGACGTCGGCGTCAGCGCGCTGGAGCGCGGCCTCAAGCTGCCGGGCGTGCGCGCCGGCTGGATCTTCCTGCGCGACGGCGACGACGGCTTCCGTCTGTTGGCGTCGAACGGCGCGCCGTCGAGCCTGTTCGTCGCCGACGGCGGCTGCTCGCGGTGCATCTGCCAGCAGGGGCTGCTGTCCGGCACGCTGTCCGGCGCCGCCAACATCGTCGAGTGCGAGCGGCTGGCGAAGGCGAGCGACGCCGGCGACCTGCGCTTTCACGCCAGCGTGCCGTTGATCGCCGATGGCGTGGCGATCGGCCTGCTCAATCTGGTCGGCGCCGAAAAGCGCATGTTCTCCGATGAGGAGCTGCGAACGCTGGCTGGCGTCGGCAACCAGATCGCAACGTCCCTGGCGCGCGCCCTGCTGCACGAGGACCTCGAGCGGAAAGTGGCCGAGCGCACGCGCGAGCTCCGGGAGGAGGTGGTCGAACGGCGCGAGGCCGAAGCCGCCGCGCGCCTCGCCGCCGCCGAGATCGGCCATGCCAACCGGACGATCTCGGCCATTCTCGAGGCGTCGCCGGTGGCGATCATCACCATGGACGGCGGCGGCCGGGTATCGACCTGGAATCAGGCTGCCGAGACGATCTTCGGCCGAGCCGCCGACGCCATCATCGGGCACCCCTATCCGTTCGAACCGGGCAACGGGCCGCGCCTGGAGACCATCCTCGCCCGGCTGGCGGCCGGCGAGATCCTGCGGGGGGCCGAGCACGCCTGTCGCCGCAGCGACGGCACCATGGTCTCGCTGCGCGGCTCGTTCGCGCCCATGCTCGACCCGGCGGGGGGGTTCCGCGGGGCGGTCCTGGTGGTCGAGGACGTCACCGAGCGCAAGCGCGTCGAGGAGCAGTTGCGCCAGTCGCAGAAGATGGAGGCGCTCGGCAAGATGACCGGCGGGATGGCGCACGACTTCAACAACCTGCTGACGGTGGTGATCGGCAACCTGGACCTGCTGTCCGAACTGCTGGACGACCGGCCGGACGCGGCCGAGCTGGCGGACTCCGCCCTGCAAGCCAGCCTCCGCGGCGCCGAGCTGACCCGCCAGTTGCTCGCCTTCAGCCGCTGCCAGCCGCTGGCGCCGGAGACCGTCGACGTCAACCACCTGCTGCGCGGCATGGTCAGGCTGCTCGGCCGAACCCTCGGCGAACCGGTGGAGATCAGGCTGATCGAGGGAGCCGGGGTATGGCCGGTCCGGATCGATCCGGCCCAGCTCGATTCGGTGATCGTCAACCTTGCGGTGAACGCCCGAGATGCCATGCCGGACGGAGGCCGGCTGATCATCGAGACGCGCAACCAGACCGTCGACCAGTCCTACGGCAGCACCCGGCCGGACATCCAGCCGGGCGACTACGCCGTCGTCGAGGTCACCGACACGGGGATCGGCATGCTGCCGGAGGTGATGGCGCGCATCTTCGAACCCTTCTTCACCACCAAGCCGCTGCACAAGGGCACCGGACTCGGGCTGGCGATGGTGTACGGCTTCGCCAAGCAGTCGGGCGGCCACATCGGCGTCTACAGCGAGCCCGGCATCGGCACCCGGTTCAGCCTCTACCTGCCGCGCGACCAAGCCGCCGAAGCCATGGTGGCCGCCGCCGAACACCCTCCCGAGCCACCGCGCAGCCGGGGGCACGAGACCATCCTGGTGGTCGAGGACAACGTCTCGGTGCGGCAGATGGTGACGCGGCAGATCGCCGAGCTCGGCTACGGCGTGCTCGCCGCCGCCGACGCCCAGGAGGGGCTGACGCTGCTCGCGGGACACGAGCGGGTCGATCTGCTGTTCTCCGACATCGTTATGCCCGGCGACATGAACGGTCTCGGCCTCGCCAGGGAGGCCGCCCGCCGCCGGCCCGGCCTGAAGATCGTCCTCACCTCCGGCTTTTCCGAAGAAGGGCTGGACCGCCACATCGGCCCGGCGGAATACGCCGTTCTCACCAAGCCGTACCGCAAGAACGACCTCGCCGAGACGCTGCGGCAGGCGCTCGACAGCCAAGGGACCGCCGAATGACCCACCGCCTCCTCATCATCGACGACGAAGTCGACATCGGCAGGTACGTGGCGTCCGTCGCCAGGACGTGCGGCTACGACGCGCGGACCGTCAGCGAGGCCGAGGATTTCCGGCAGCAGGTGGCGGCGTGGGAGCCGTCCCACATCGTGCTGGACCTGCAGATGCCCGAGTGCGACGGCATCGAACTGCTGCGCTTCCTGGCGGAAGGCCGCTCGACCGCGCGCATCGTGGTGATGAGCGGCGTCGACCAGAAGATCATCGAATCGGCGCGCCACCTCGGTGTCGGCAGCGGCCTCGACATCGCCGCGATGGTGCAGAAGCCGGTCCGCGCCGCCGAGCTGCGGGGCATTCTCGAGGAGATTAAGGAGACGGCGGGCACCATCGACGAAGCGGCGATCCGGGCGGCGATCGCCAACCGCGACTTCCATCTGGTCTACCAGCCCAAGGTGGACCTGCGCCGCGCTCCATTGCCCAATGGCCGCCTGCCGGTCGTCGGCTTCGAGGCGCTGCTGCGCTGGCATCACCCCCGCCGGGGCGTGCTGCCGCCGGGCGAGTTCCTGCGGCTTGCGGAAACGCTGTCTCTGATGGACGACCTCACCGACCTCGTCGTCGATGAGGCGGTCGGCCAGCTTCGGGCGTGGCGCGAGAAGGGATTCACCACGTCGCTCGCCATCAACGTCTCGGCCGCCAACCTGCACACCGCGGGGTTCGCCGAGCGTCTGGTCCGGCAATGCCGGGAGGCGGCGATCGATCCGGCGTCGCTGATCATCGAGCTGACGGAGACCGCCGCCATGACCGATCCGATCAAGGCCATGGACATTCTGACCAGACTTCGCCTGAAAGGCTTCCGCCTGTCGATCGACGACTTCGGCACCGGCTATTCGTCACTCGTCCAGCTTCAACGCCTGCCGTTCTCGGAACTCAAGATCGACCGCGCCCTGGTTGCCGACTGCGCCTCCTCCAAGCAGTCACGGATGATCGTGAAGACGGCGATCGATCTGGCTCAGAATCTCGGCCTCCTGGCGTGCGCCGAAGGAATCGAGACGGCGGCCACCCTTGCCGTGATACAGGATCTCGGCTGTGAATTTGCGCAAGGATACCACATCGGCCGCCCGATGGCGGTCGTCCAGGCTGAGGCGTGGCTAAGCGAAGCGTCCCCATCCGGTACTTAACGCTGTCTTGGGAGACCGTCGCCCAGCCTGCCCCCACGCTTGCGACGGTCTCGCCTTCTCATTCGGGAGGCTTACGGAATGTGGCTTCGCCTCAGTACGGCGAAGTCCTCTTCTGCATGATAGGAGGACCGGGTCAACGGGCTGGCCGCAACCATCAGGAAGCCCTTTGCCCGAGCCAAGCTCTCATAGTCGGAGAACTCCTCCGGCGGGGCATAACGCGCCACCGGATGATGCCGCGGCGTGGGCCGGAGATACTGGCCGATGGTCAGGAAATCGACGCCGGCCGTGCGCATGTCGTCCATGACCTGAAGAACCTCCCTGCGCTCTTCGCCAAGGCCGAGCATGATGCCGGATTTGGTGAAGATCGTTGCCTGCCGCTCCTTCACCCGATCAAGCAGGCGGAGCGAGTGGTAATAGCGCGCGCCAGGCCGCACGGTCGCGTAGAGGCGCGGCACGGTCTCCAGATTGTGGTTGAAGACGTCCGGGCAGGCGTCGGCCACCGCCTCGATGGCGCCCGCCTTGTTGCGGAAGTCGGGGGTGAGGATCTCGATGGTCGTCGCTGGGGATGCGGCGCGGATCCTCTCGATGCACCGCACGAACTGCCGGGCGCCACCGTCCGGGAGGTCGTCCCGGTCCACCGAGGTGACGACCACGTGGCGCAGGCCAAGCTCCAGGACCGCTTCGGCCAGCCGCTCCGGCTCGTGCGGGTCGAGCGCGTCGGGGCGTCCGGTCGCCACGTTGCAGAAGGCGCAGGCCCGCGTGCACACGCTGCCCAGGATCATCACCGTGGCGTGCCGCTTGCTCCAGCACTCGCCGATGTTGGGGCAAGCCGCCTCTTCGCAGACGGTGTGCAGGGCGTGCCGCCGGACCAGGGCGTGGGTCTCGTCATGGGCCCCGGCGGACGGCGCGCGGACGCGGAGCCAAGCCGGCTTTTCGGCCTGATGGACCGGCGCTTGGTGGAACGCGGGCATGGCCGTCACTCCGCGGCCGCGGCGGCGGGGGCCGCCGGCTGCACGATGATCTTCACGTTCCGATCCTTGTTGTGGACCAGCTCCTCGAACCCGCGCGAGACGATCTCGTCCAGCCCGATCCGCCCGGTGATCAGCGGCTGCACGTCCAGCCGGCCGTCGGCGATGAAGCGGATGACGTCCGCGAATTCGCCGTTGTAGGCCAGCGATCCGATGACCTGCTTCTCCGTCGCGACAATCTCGAAGAAGTTGAATTCGCTGGGCTCCTCGAAGATGCCGACCAACACCGCCTTCCCCGCCTTGCGGATCACGTCGAGGGCGAGCTTCGCGGTGGAGCGGTGGCCGATGCACTCGAACGACACGTCGGCGCCATAGCCGCCGGTCAGCGCCTTCACCGCGGCGACGGGATCGCACTCCTTGGGATCGAGGACGACGGTCGCCCCGACCTCCATGGCCTTCCGCTTGCGGGCCGCCGACATCTCCAGCACGATCACGCGCCCGGCTCCGGCGGCCCTGGCGCACATGATGGTGCACAGGCCGATGGTGCCGGCGCCCACCACGACGACCGTCTCGCCGACGATGCTGCCGGCTTTCTTCACCGCGTGCATGCCCACGGCCAGCGGTTCGATCAGCGCGCCGGCCTCGGTCGGGAACCCGGGTGGCAGCTTGTAGAGCAGTTCCGCCGGCACGTTCACGTAGCTGGCGAAGGCCCCGTTGTTCATCAGGCCGGTGAAGGCCAGCTTCTCGCAGATGTTGTAGAGGCCCTTCCGGCAGTAATAGCAGGTCCCGCAATGCTGGCAGGCGTCGGCGGCCACGGCGTCGCCCACCGCGAAGCCGGTCACGCCGTCGCCCAGCGCGACGATCTCGCCGCTGAACTCGTGGCCCAGGATGCATTGACCCTTCAGGCCGGTCAGCGGGTGCGGTTCGTTGACCGGGATGAACACCGGCCCCGCCACATATTCGTGAAGGTCGGAGCCGCAGATTCCGCACCAGTGCACCTTGATGCGCGCCCAGCCCGCGGGCGGGGCGGCCGGCAGCGGAACCTCCTCGACCCGGATGTCCCCCCGGCCATGCCAGACCGCAGCCTTCATCGTCACCGCACTCATGCCGGTTTCCTCCGTCTGCTTGGTCTTTTTGAGGCCGGCCCCGGGGCCGGCCTTCCGCGTCAGGCGTGCTTGCGGATGTGGTCCTTCAAGAGGGCGTTCACCTTGCCGGCCGCCTCCATCTGCACCATGTGGCCCGCGTCCGGGATCACCTCGACGCGCTCGGCCGAGGCGAGCGCCGCGGCGTGGGCGGCGGGGATGACGCGGTCCTGCTCGCCCCAGACGACGAGCGTCGGCACGCTCGCCGCGTCGGCGGCCGCCTCCGAAACCCCGATCTGCCGCCCGTTCTCGAACGCCGACGACGCAATGGCCCGCAAGGCGCCGTCCACGCCGTCCAGCCGCTTGTACTTCAGCAGGTCGTCGATCATCTGGCGGCTGACCAGCCCGGGGTCGGCGAACAGGGTTTCCAGCACCGGTTTCAGATCACGGCGCGAGGTGGCCCGGATGAAGCCATCGATGTAGTCCTGGTTGATCTCCCGCCCCAGGCCGGCGGAACAGACCAGCGACAGGGACAGCACGCGCTCCGGCGCGTCCAGCGCCGTGCGCATGGACACCGCACCGCCCATGGAGTGGCCGACCAGATGCGCGGCCGCGATGCCCACCGCGTCCATGAAGGACAGCACCGTTCCGGACAGGCCCGACAGCGACGGATCCGGCAGCGTCTTTGTGCTCTGCCCGTGTCCCGGCAGGTCCAGGGCGTAGACGGTGGCGCTCTCGGCCAACGCATCGATGGTGAACAGCCAGTTGTCGAGGTCGCCGCCGAAGCCGTGGATCAGCAGCACGGTCGATTCCCCCTCGCCGCGCCGGGCGTAGCGGAGAATGCCCGCCCCCGTTTCGGCGAATTCGGTGCGAGGGCCGGCGTCGGCGCCGCCGTCCTCGCCCTCGGCGGCCGGCACGGCGTAGCCGGCGACGAAGGCGTCAATGGCGTCGTCCGGCACGTCGGGGTCGGCCAGCACGCCGATGAGCGCCTTCACGGGATAGACGATGCCCGGCTCACCCAGCACGCGGCGCAGGATGCCGGCGTCGCCGGCCTCGACCACGTTGGTGATCTTATCGGTCTCGACCTCCAGCAGGTCCTCGCCGAGGTTGACGGTGGACCCCGGCGGCTTCAGCCAGCCGGTGACCTTGCCCTCCGACATGGACAGGCCCCACTTGGGCATGACGATGGGCTTGATGCGCTCGTTCACTGTGGACATGGAAAGCGGCTCCGGGATCAGGCGGCGACGATGGTGCGCGACGGCGTGAGGGTGCGGCGGGCGGCGGCTACGATGGCGTCGGCGCCGGGGATGTAGAGGTCCTCCAGCGACGGCGAGAACGGCACCGGCGTGTGCGGCGGGCTCACCATCTGGATGCCGGCCTTCAGTGCGCCGAAAGCGTTCTGCGCCACGAAGGCCGAGATGTCGGTGGCGAGGTTGCAGCGCGGGTGCGCCTCGTCCACCACGACCAGCCGGCCGGTGCGCTCGACGCTGTCGACGATGGTGTCCCAGTCGATGGGCGACAGGGTGCGCAGGTCGATGACCTCCGCCTCCACCTTGTCCTTTGCCAACGCATCGGCGGCGTCCATGGCGCGGTGCACGGTCAGTCCGTAGCTGACGATGGTCACGTCGCCGCCGTCGCGCAGCACGTTCGCCTCGCCGAACGGGATGGCGTAGGCCTCCGCCGGCACGTCGGTCTCGTGGCCGTAGAGGTTCTTGTGCTCGCAGAAGATGACCGGGTCGTTGTCGCGGATCGACTGGATCAGCAGGCCCTTGGCATCGTAGGCGTTCGACGGGCAGACGACCTTGAGGCCGGGGATGTGCGTGAACAGCGGGGTGAGCATCTGCGAGTGCTGGGCCGCCGCGCGGAAGCCGGCGCCGACCATGCCACGGATGACCACCGGCGTCTCGGCCTTGCCGCCGAACATGTAGCGGAACTTGGCCGCCTGGTTGAAGATCTGGTCGAAGCAGACGCCCATGAAGTCCATGAACATCAACTCGGCCACCGGGCGCAGGCCGCAGGTGGCGGCGCCGATGGCGGCGCCGATGTAGGCGGATTCCGATAGCGGCGTGTCCATCAGGCGGTTGCCGTGCTTGGCGAACAGGCCCTTGGTGACGCCCAGGACGCCGCCCCAGGCGTCGTCCTCGCCGGGCGCGCCGGTGCCGCCGACGATGTCCTCGCCCATGAGGATGACGGTCGGGTCGCGGCGCATTTCGAGGTCCAGCGCCTCGTTGATGGCCGTCTTCATGCTGATCTTGCGCGACATGATGTTTCCTCCGTTGAATCCCGTCTTTGGTGCGGGGGTCGGCTCAGTAGGCGACGTACACGTCCGCGAGCAGGTCGGCCGCGGCGGGCAGCGGCGCCGCCTTGGCGCAGCGCACCGCATCCTCGATCAGCGCGAGCACCTCGCGGTCGATGGCCTCCAGCTCGGCGGGCGTGACGGTGCCGGCCTCCGTCAGGCGCTGGGCCAGCAGCTTGATGCAGTCGCGGTTGGCGCGCAGGGTCTCGACCTCGCCCTTGGCGCGGTAGGTCTGGGCGTCACCTTCGAAATGGCCGTAGAAGCGGACCATGTTGCATTCGAGCAGTGCCGGGCCGCCGCCCTCGCGGGCACGCCTGATGATCTCGCCCGCCGCCTCGTGCACGGCGAAGAAGTCGGTGCCGTCCACCGTCACGCCGGGCAGGCCGAAGCCGGTGGCGCGGTCGATGTAGCTGTCGCAGGCGACCGCCCATTCCATGGCCGTGGATTCGGCGTAGCCGTTGTTCTCCACCACGAAGATGACCGGCAGGTTCCAGACGGCGGCGAGATTCATGCTCTCCAGGAAAGTGCCCTGGTTCGACGCGCCGTCGCCCACGAAGGTGATGCCGACGCCGCCGTCGCCCCGGACCTTGGCCGCCAGAGCCGCCCCGCAGACCAGCGGCGCGCCGGCACCGAGGATGCCGTTGGCGCCCATCATGCCCTTGGACAGGTCGGCGATGTGCATCGATCCGCCCTTGCCCCGGCAGGACCCGGTGGCGCGGCCGTAGATCTCCGCCATCATCCCGTGGACATCCACCCCCTTGGCGATGCAGTGGCCGTGCCCGCGGTGGGTGGAGGCGATGCGGTCGTTGTCGTTCAGGTGCATCATGATGCCGGTGGCGCAGGCCTCCTCGCCGGCATAGAGGTGCACGAACCCGGGAATGTCGCCCTTGGCGAAGTCGATGTGCAGCCGCTCCTCGAACTCGCGGATGGTCCGCATGGTCCGGTAGGCTTGCAGCAGCTCCGCCTTGCCGAGCGGAAACGGATTGTCGGTCACGGTCGTTTCTCCCTTGTGGATTGTCAAAGTTCGGCCACCACCGGTGCCGGAGCACCGGTCAGCAGCCTGTTCCGGGCGGCGTGCCGCATGCAGCCGCCCACGTTCACGGTGCGGAAGACATCGTCCCGAAGCGTCAGGGACACGCGGTCTTGCGCCGAGAATGCGATTTCCCGCTCGCCGTCGAGCGCGATGGAGCCGGCCTTCGCCTCCGGCACGAAGGGCACGCCGGCCGGCATGCGGCGCCAGTCGGTGACGCCGACCTTCGCCATCAGCCCCGGCGCGATGGGCGCCGTCAGCACCGTCGTGCCGGCCCCTGGCGTAGCGAGGCGGACCATCAGCCCGCCGCTCTCCGACCGATCCACGGGTTCCAGCAGGCCGGCGATGGCCGACATGCCGATGGTTTCCGGGTCGGCGAAGGTGACGAACAACTCGCGAAAGCTCTCGGGTTTCCAGAGCGCGCGGGCGCCGACGTAGCGTTCGGTGACCAGCGCCACGTCCACCAGTGCGATCTCCTCCACGCGGCCATCGACGGCGACGTCGATGCGCTTGTTCGCCGTGAAGGCGATGTGCGGGGGCACCCGGCCGGTCACCGCCAGCCCGGTCGCCAGCCCGGTGACGGTCGGCTCACGGTGTTCGGGAAAGGCGTTGTTGGTGCCGGTGGAAATGCCGGCGATGGGGACGTCGCCGCAATGGGCCGCCACGGCGCGGTGGGTGCCGTCGCCGCCCAGCACGACGATGGCGGCCACGTCCGCCCGTCGCAGCTCGGCCGCGGCACGATGGGTGTCCGCGACGGTGCCGGTGACCGGCATCGACAGCGCATGGACGGCGGGATAGGGCGCATCGCCGTGCGCCGCGGCCCGCATCAGCCCGCGTGTCACATGGCGGCCGATGCCGCCGTGCTCCGGCATCATCAGCACGTCAGTGATCCCGCAGGAGCGCAGCGCCGCCAGCACCCGCAGGACGATGTTCGCGCGGTCGGCGATCTGAAGGCTCGCTGCGTTCGCGACGACCCGGCGAATGTCGCGTGCCGAAACTGGATTGGCGATGATTCCGACGACCGGTGCCACGCTGCCTTCCCCCGCGTTGCTGTTTGGGGGTTAAAAGCAATGGGCGTGCCAAACCGTTCGTGTGCCTAGCGACCCAGGTTTTGCAAGGGATTGCGCTGCCGATGGCGGTGTTGCGGTCGCCTCACCTGTTGCATGCCCTGTTGCAGGGACGGTGCAACAGGTGTTGCACGCCTCAATCCGCGCGGTGCGGCGGGACGATGCCGAAACGGTGTATCTGCCGGTGAACGGTCGACCGGTCCACGCCCATCTCCCGCGCCACAGCGGAGACATTCCAATGCAGGCGCCGCAGAATCTCGTGCAGGTGGCTGGCCGGATCCTCGCCGTCCGCCGGAACGGCCGTTGCGGCCATCGGCCGAGCGTTGAACTCGGCGTTTCGCTGCACCGGTTCAGGGATGTCCGCCAGTTCGATGCCCCCCTCGGTGCAGACAGCGCAGGCGTAATCCAGAGCGTTGACCAACTCGCGCACGTTTCCAGGCCAGCGGTGAGCGCGCAGTGCCGCCATTGCCGGCGTGGCCAGGGTGTAGCCGATGCCGTCGCGCTCCGCCCGCTCGGCCAGCAGGCGGTCGATCAACCAATCGAGATCGCCGCGCTGACGCAGCGGCGGCAGGGTGAAGACGGCGCCGTTCAGGCGGAAGTAGAGATCGTCACGGAACCTGCCCGCCTTTACCAACTCGATCAGGTCGCGGTGGGTCGCAGCGATCACGCGAACGTCCACGGACACCGCCCTGGTGCGGCCGATGGGGGTGACTTCCCGTTCCGCCAGCACACGCAGAAGGCGCGTCTGCGAGGACAGCGGCATATCGCCGATCTCGTCGAGGAACAGGGTTCCACCGTCGGCTTCCAGGATCAGCCCCTTCTTGCCCCGCGACGTGGCCCCGGTGAAGGAGCCCGGCTCATACCCGAACAGCTCGCTTTCAATCAGCGCTTCCGGCAGGGCAGCGCAATTGACCGCGATGAAGGGCTTGCCCGCCCGCACGCTCGACCGGTGAAGGGCCTTGGCGAGGTGCTCCTTGCCGGTGCCCGTCTCGCCATGGATCAGCAGACTCATCCGCGTGTTCACCAGCTTCGCCGCCCGCATCAGCATCCCTCGCAGCGCGGGATCGCCACCGGAAATGGCCTGCAACGGCTTGGGCAGACGCTCCTCCTCTCCCCCGCGCGGGCGCGGCACCGTGATGGCCGGCGGGGGCATCGCCTGCGCGAACAAGGGCTTGCCACTGCGCCGCAAGCGTAGAGTGCGTTGGTCGGTGGGCAGCGAACGAACGAAGCGCACCAGATCGTCCACGTGGCAATCGAACAGCTCCGAGAAGGAGCGCCCGAGGAGAGGCCCCCGGTTGCCGTCCTCCGACGCCAGCAACTGGCCCGCCCGATGGTTGAACCCGATGATCCGGCCGGCGCTGTCCAAAGCGATCACGAAATCCGGATCCACCTCGGCGAATTCCAGCGAGCCGGAGAGCTTAATCACCCATTCCTGGCGGAAATTGTTGTAAAGGTTGGCGTTTTCGATTTTGTGCACGTAGGCCTTGACCAGTTGGAGCGCCAAATACTGGCTGATCTTCGGCTCCGGCGAGCGAAGCGCCGAGATGTCCAGAACCGCTGCAAGCTTGCCGCCGCTGTCGAATACGGGGGCGGCGGTGCAGGTCAGCGGGATGTGGGTGGCGTCGAAGTGGTCCGTTTGATGGACGGTCAGTGCCTCTCCCGTGGCGATGCAGGTGCCGACCGCGCAGGTGCCCGCTCGCCCCTCGTTCCAGTCGGCACCGAGATAGAGACCGGTCCGGCGCAGATCGCTGTCCGACGCCCGGTCGCCGATGAAATCGACGGTGATGCCCTTGCTGTCGGTGAGCAGGAGGGCGTAGCCCATGCCGGCCACCTGCCGATACAGTGATTCCAGCCCGAAGCGGGCCATGCGCAGGAACTCGTCCATAGCGTCGCGATGCTGCGACAGGCGCTCCTGGGGAAGGATATAGGCTTCGCGCCAGACCGTCGGGTCCAGTTTATGGTCGGCTACGCAACGCCGCCAGGATTCCGTAATGATGGTATCGCGATAAGACGCGACCCCTTCGGCGACGCGCACCAACTCATTGATGTGCGCCGATTTGGCGTTCTCCATCAGCGTTTCCTTCCCGGAGCTGCCATTGATCGTCCTGGCGTGCCCACCGGGAAAGATACCAATCGGCGGACCTGAGGAGCAACGTGTGCAAAAGCACGAGGTTCGTACCGAAGTAAAAGCTTGGAACTGTCTGCGGCCGGATCCATGCGGCGCATCTTTGGTGAGCTTGCACCGGTTCCGGGCGCTGGCGGCGAGGTCCAGGAGCTGCGGATGAACTGCGCCCCCAAGAGCCATCGCCCGCGGGCGGGAGGCGCCATGATCGACGGGCTATCCGGCCTCGCCCAGTTCAAACGCATCGCCGAGACAGCGGTGCCGTCAATCCGCCGGAGGTATGGCGGACTAAAGGCGACGTGATCACGTCCAGTCGGACGAATCCGTCGCATCCAACCGGCATGCCGGTTGCGATTCCATCGAAATCAGACAGACCTTAGAAAGGCCCTCCCCTGCCTCCGGCGGCGGAAAAGTTTGGATCACTTCTCGGTCAGCGCCGTCACCCCGGTCCAGCCGTGCAGGGCCGGCTCGGCGGCGTGCTGGGCCGCGCGTCGGTGCATCACCGCCGCCGCCTTGTCGTCGTTCGCCAGCGCGGCGAAGGCGGCGGCCGCCTCGGCGAAACGGCCGCCGCGCCAGTGCTCCAGCGCTTCGGCGTAGGCGGCGCGGCGTTCGGTGTCGGCGGGGTCCGCGCGGCGCTCCGCCGGCAGCGGCTCCAGGATGGTCACCGGGTGGTCGCGCCCCACCACCTGGATGGTGTCGATGGCGCGGAAGGCCTGCGCGTCGCCGTGGAGGTCGGCCGTGGCATCGGCCACCAGGATGCCGGTGCCG
Organism: Azospirillum sp.; assembly: GCF_050789165.1. Taxonomy (NCBI): domain Bacteria; kingdom Pseudomonadati; phylum Pseudomonadota; class Alphaproteobacteria; order Rhodospirillales; family Azospirillaceae; genus Azospirillum; species Azospirillum sp. The sequence continues at coordinate 6,364 of NZ_JBOZRT010000116.1, read as the reverse complement.
AAGGCCTTGTTCGCCCCCTCCAGCCGCGAGGCGAGGTTCACCGTGTCGCCCATCACCGTGTAGTTGAAGCGCCGCGGCGAGCCGATGTTGCCCATCAGCGCCGGCCCGGTCGCCAGCCCGATGCGCGCCGCGCCGCGCTGGCCGTTCTCGGCGCTCAGCAGCGTCGGGTCGGCGGCCAGCGCCGCCTGCATCTCCAGCGCCGCGTCCACCGCGGCGCGGGCGTGGTTGTCGCCGGCCATGGGCGCACCGAACACGGCGAGGATGGCGTCGCCGATGTACTTGTCGACGAAGCCGCCGTGCTTCTCGACGATGTCGGTCATCACCGTGAAGTAGCGGTTGAGCAGCCGCACCAGCGCCTCGGGCTCCAGCCCTTCGGACATCCTGGTATAGCCGGCAATGTCGGAGAACAGCACGGTGACCGGCCGCTCCTCGCCGCCCAGCTGCGGCATGCGCCCCGAGGCCACCATGGAGTCGACCACGCTGCCCGGCAGGTAGAGGCGGAAGGCGTTGCGCACGTAGCGGCGGTCGCGGTCCACCACCACGAAGCGGAACGCCACCAGCGCCGGGAACACCAGCACCGCCACCAGCGCCGCCGGCACCAGAGGCAGCACCAGCCCGCCCTGGAAGGCCAGCGCCGCCCCCCCACCCCACGCCGCCAGCGCCCCGCCAAGGCCAAGCGCCGCCCACAGCGGCGACAGCGCCAGCGTCAGGCCCGCCGAAAGCGCGGCGGCCAGCGCCAGCACGCCCAGCGTCAGGGCCGGAGGCGCCTCGGTCAGCGTCGTGCCGGTCAGCATGTTGGACACCGCGGCGGCGTGGATGGTGACGCCGGGCACCGTGTCGCGGCGCCGACCGGTGCCGACGAGATCCTCCATCACCGGGAGCGCGCAGCGTGGCGGGAGGTTCTGTCCCTCCGGTTTGGTGACCCAGCGGTTGGAGGTCAGCTTGCGGTCCTCGACGTCCAGCACAGTGCCGAGCAGCACCACCTTGCCGCGGAAATGCCGCTCGAAATAGGCGGGGTCGGTGCAAGCATGGAGGTCGGCCAGCGAGTGGATCGGGAACGCCCCGGCCGCCGTCGGGTGGTTGACCAGCAGCGAGCGGCCGGGCGGCACCGTCCCGCCGGCGCGCTTCACCAACTCGGCGGCGAGGCCGGGTTCCTCCCCCGCCGTGGTGGTGAGCGTCAGGGGCACGCGGCGCAGCACGCCATCGGCGTCCTCCACCAGGTTGACCGACCGGATGTTGGGCGCCCCGCCCACCGCGACGGTGTGGCCGCGGTGCGGCAGCAGCGGCTGCGTGCTGTGCTGCACCTTGGCGAGCACCAGCCGCCCCGCCCGCCCGACGCTGCGCAGCGCCAGCAGAAAGTCGCGCTCGAAGCCGGGGATCGCCGCCTCGGCCGAGGTCGGGTAGACGAGGTCCATGCCGATGGCGGCAACCCCGGCCGCGTCGATGGAGGTCAGCACCTTGCCCAGGTGCGGCGTCCACAGGACCTGCGGCGTGCCGGCGAAGGGCGGACGGCGGTAGGTCTCCTCGTCCAGCGCCACGATGGCGACGCGGTTGGGGTCGGGCGCCGGGCGCGGGCCGTACAGCATCTCCCGCGCCACATAGAGCGTGTCGAGCGACGGCCCCTCCAGCAGCGGCAGCGCAGTCCACGCCGCCCCCACCGCGAGCACGCCAGCCGCCAACGCGGCGGCGAGGAGGTGGGCCGCCGGCGCCACCCTCAGAACCGGATCAGCCGGCCGAGCGCCGGCCCGCCGCCGTCCTTGGCCGCCGGATCGACCTTGACCACGTAGGACTTGGCGCCGGCTGAGACCTTGTAGACCGCGCCGGGCTTCAGCCCTGTCTTGCCCTTGGCGAGGTCGATGGCCTTGCCGGGCACGTTGACGGTCACCGGATCGGCCCCGCCCTCCAGCGGCTCAAACGTCACGCGGCCGGGGGCGCCGGTGACGAGCATCGGACGGGTCTTGTACAGCGTGATCTGCGGCCGCGGCTTGGCGCCCGGCAGGCCGACCGGGGCATCGCGCATGACGGTGACCCCGGCCTTGCCGGCCTCATTGGCGGCCAGCAGCAGCGCTCCGCCGTCGCAGGGCAGCGCCGTGCGCTCGACCGTGCCGCCATCCACCGCCGACTCCCGGCCGCCGATGGTGACGGTGCCGCCGGTGATCGTCTCGTTGGTGCAGGACGTCAGATAGCTCAGAACCAGCGTCTGCTTCGGCGCCAGCGTGATGGTCTTGCCGACCGGCAGCGTGTCCATGATCTGGACGCCGGGGATGGAGCCCGACACCTCCTCCACCAGCGCCGCCGGCCGCTGCGCCAGCGCCGGGCCGGAAGCCAGAAGACATGCCGCCGCCGCGGTCACGAGCAGAGCCTTGGTCATCATCCCCTCCACAACCGGTTGGCGGTCCGACCAGCCGATTTTTCACGCAGAACACTGAAACTGTTGGACAAATCCACGATAAGGCAGCACTGGGCGTGGCGCAACCGCCTCACCGCACCCCCGCCGTGCGCTGCGGTCCCTTCACGTTCAGCAGGTAGTCGCCGCCCTCGTCGTAGCCGGCGGCCTTGATGACCCCGTACTGCGGGGTCTGCGGCACCTCGGCGGTGACGTCGTCGCGCACCTGGGTGAACAGCTCATAGCCGCCGCTGTCGCTGGGCATCTGGCGCATGCGGGTGATCATCGCCGCGGCGAAGGGAGAGTTGGTCTCGCCATCCGCCACCGGCTCGTCGCCGCCCGACGACATCGCCATCACCGAACGGCGGCCGAGCAGCTGTTCCGGCGCCGTCCGCGCCACGCCGGGATCGACCTTCTGTTCACGCGTGAACGCGCCGGAATAGCAACTGTCCGACACCACCAGGATCTGCTTGGCCGGCATGCGGTTGAGGAAGCGCGCCACGTCGTTGTTGGATACCCAGTTCTTCGGGTTGTCGGCGTCCGCGTCGGCCGGCAGCCAATAACCCGTGCCGGTCTCCTGCACCTCGTAGCCGTGGCCGGCGTAGTAGAGCATCACCTGGTCCTGCTCGCCGATCTCGCGCCCCAGCGAGCGCATGGTCTCGATGATCTGCGCCTTGGTCGGGTTGGCCAGCACCCGCGTCTCGTAGCCGAGCCGCTCGTTGAGCGCCGCGCCCACCGCCGCCACGTCGCCGGCAGGGGTTTTCAGCGGCGGGATCAGCGGGTTGGTGTAGGTGTCGGTGGCGATCATCAGCGCGATCTTGCGGCCGGCGCGCGGCACGTCGGCGACCGGGGCGCTGGCCTGGGTGGCCTCGACGGCGATGCGCTTCTCGGTGATGGTGCCGGTCTCGTCGGTGACGCTCAGCACCACCTCGTTCTGGCCCGGCACCACGGCGATGTCGGTGCTGAAGTGGCCCTGGTCGTCGACGAAGACCCAGCGGCCGTTGACCCGCGCCTCGCGGATGCGGCCGCTCTGCTCGATCCTGCCCTCCACCACCTTGCGGCCGCCGGCGGCGTCGCGTGGGGCGTCCAGGGTGACGATGCGCGGCGGCTCGCCGCTGCCGCCGCGGCCGAACAGGTCGGCGGCGTGCGGGTCGGCGACCAGCGACTGCACGGCGCCGTTCATCGTCTGGGTGCGCTGCTCGCGGTCGACGTGCTGGTAAAGCGCCAAGTAGGTCTTGAGCAGCGGCGTCTCGACGCCGCCGGACTTGGCCGCCGCCTTGACGTCGGCGTAGCCGGCGCCACCGCCCGATACCGCGCTCTGCAGCAGGCCGCCGACGGCGCGCGCCGTCGGGTCGTCGCTGGTGAGCAGGCCGTTGATCAGCTCGGCCGTCGCGACGCTCTGGAAGGCGGCCTTCTGCTCGGCAGCCGACAGGCCGCTCATCGCCGACATCGCCTTGCCCATGCCGCCGCCCGCCACGGCGGCAAGCAGGCGGTCCGCCGCCTCGCGCACCTGCGGCGCGTTCAGCAGAGCCGGCGACGGCAGGTTCAGCGATTGCCCCGCCGCGTGCGCCGCCACCGCGTCGGCCGAGAAGGACAGCGTGCGCCCGCCCAGCGTGACCGCCACCGCCGAGGCCGCGGCGTCGGCGGCGCGACTGGCGGCCTCCGCCCCCTTCAGAGCCGACAGCGTGCCGCTGGCCAGCGCGTTCAGCAGTTCCGACGGCTGGACACCGGGCACCGTCGGGGCGGTCGCGGCGGGCGTCTGCGGCACGGCGGCGGTCACCACCGCCGACGGGGTGGTCGCCGCCGTGGTGGCCGCGACCGCGGGGACGAGGCTGTCCGGGTTGGCGACGCGATCGATGACGGTGCTGACCTGCGGCGTGCTCACCGCCGGAACGGTCGCGGCAGGGGTAACGGCCAGCGTGCCGGGGCGGTAGGTGATCGCGTAGTTGCCGGAGGCCAGCCCGAACGGCGTCACCGCGTAGCCGCCGGCCGGCGAGTCCGCCCCTGCCGCGGTGGTGAAGCTCAGCGTCCCGCCCAGCGCCCCGGGACCCTGGCCGAGCACGAAGCCGTCGTAGCGCGCGGTGAAGGGCGGGTTGGCGGTGCCGGCGGTGCGGGTGGCGTCCTCGGCGGTCACGGTCAACGGTGCCGGCGTCACCGTCAGCGTGCCGGGCGCCAGCGACACCGTGTAATTGGACAGCGCGCCAGCCGTCGGCGTGATCACGTAGCCGCCGACGTCGGAGGACGCGGTCGCCGCGGTGCCGTAGGAAATGCCGAGCCCCGCCGCGGTGTCGCCGTTGCGCAGGCCAGTGACGGTGCCGGTCAGCGCGGGGTTGTCCTGGCCGTAGGTGCGCGACGCGCTCGTCGCGGCGATGGTCAGCGGCGCCGGGGTGATCGACAGCGTGCCGCCGGTGAAGGACAGCGTGTAATTGCCGTTCGACGCCAGCGTCCCCTGGCCGATGGTGTAGCTGCCGACGTTCTCCCCGGCGGTGCGGCTGAGCGCGCCGTTCAGCACCGCGGACGCGCTGTCGGAGCCCTTCAGGCCGCTCGTGGTGTAGGCGAGCGTCGGGTCGGCGTCGCCGTAGACCTTGGTCTGCGCCGTTGCGTTCACCGTCAACGGAGCGGGGGTGACGGTCAGCGTGCCGGTCTCGTACCGGAAGCCATAGCCGGTCGGCGAGATCAGCGTGCCAGCCCCGGCGGTGATGGTGTGTGTGCCCGCCGCGGCGTCGGTGCCGACGGTGCTCAGGCTGGCGTCCCCGGTGTAGGCCAGGGAGGCGGTATCGCCGCTCAGCACGCCGCTGTAGCTGGCGGACAGCGTCGGGTTGGCATCGCCGTAGACACGGCTGGCGTCATCCGCGCGCACCGTGATGTACGGCGTGTTGCCGTACAGGAAGACGTTGCCGGAGCGCGTCACCGTGGACGGCGCATTGGCGGTGTAGCTGCGCGTGTACTCCCGCGTGCCGGACAGACCGCCCTCGGTGCTGCCGTCGCGGGTGGCGGCGTAGATCAGCCAGCGCCCCGTGCCCAGCGACAGCGCACCGGAGCCGCGGCTGTTGGTGAACTCGCCGCCCGCTGCCAGCACGATGTCGGCCGCACCGCTTGCCGCCACCGTGGCGTTGCCGGACAGCGTCAGCGCGCCGGCGGTGCGGATCGACACGCCGCTGGCGTGCGCGCCCACGGCGCCGTCCAGCGTCAGGCCGCCGGCGCTGTCGTACAGGCTGAAGGCGCCGCCGCGGGTGATGGAGCCGAGCGCGGTGATGGTGTTCTCCACGCCGCTTTCGTCGAGGTCGATGGCGCCATCAGCCGACAGAACCAGCCGGCCGACGTTGGTCAGCGCCGCCGTCTGCGTCAGGGCGCCGCCGGTGGCAAGCGACAGCGTGGTGCCGTTCACCGTCAGGCCGGCCGTGCCGCCCACCGTGCCGATGCTCAGGGCGTCCGCGTCGGTGTAGCTGACCGTGCCGGTGTCGCCGGCCAGAGTGGCCACGGCGTTGTTGGCGTTGGTCAGCGTGTAGGCGCCGCCAGTGCCCTTGAGCGACAGGCCCGAAGCGGTGATGGCTTGGCTCTGCGTCACCGCACCGGTGGTGGAGAGCGTCACGTCGCCGGTGCCGGCGCTGAGGCCGGAGACGCCATCCACCGTGCCGATGGCGAAGCCGGTATCGCCGCGGAACGACAGCGCGCCGTTGCCGCTGCCGGCCATCGCCAGCGTCGTGACGCTGTTGGAGTTGGTGCCCAGGCTCACCGCACCGCCGACGCTGAGCCGCAGGTTCGTTGCCGTGATGGCGCCGCTGCCGGACTGCGACACGCCCTGGCCGGTGATCAGGCTGAGCGTCGCGGCGTTCGCGGGGGACACCGCAGCGCTGACGGTGATCGCACCGGCGCCGGCATCACCAATGCGCAGGGTGCCGGCGGTGACGCGATCCAGCTCGGTGTCGGAGAACTCCAGCGCTGAAGCCGCGTCGGTGGTCGAGCCCAGGTCGATGG
>NZ_JBOZRT010000115.1:0-15058 GCF_050789165.1 Azospirillum sp. | reverse complement strand
GCCGTCGGCGTCCGGCTCGCGGCCGAAGTGGCCGTAGGCCGCGGTGCGCGCGTAGATCGGCTTGTTCAGGCCCAGGTGCGTGCGGATGCCGCGCGGGGACAGGTTCACCAGCTGCTGCAGCACGTCCGACAGACGGTCCTCGTCCACCTTCCCCGTGCCCGCGGTGTCGATGTACACCGACAGCGGCTTCGACACGCCGATGGCGTAGGAGAGCTGGATCGTGCACTTGTCGGCCAGGCCGGCGGCCACGACGTTCTTCGCCAGATAGCGCGCCGCGTAAGCGGCCGAGCGGTCCACCTTCGTCGGGTCCTTGCCCGAGAAGGCGCCGCCGCCGTGCGGCGCCGCACCGCCGTAGGTGTCCACGATGATCTTGCGCCCGGTCAGCCCGGCGTCGCCGTCCGGCCCGCCGATCACGAAGCGCCCGGTCGGGTTGACGTAGAACGACGCCTCGTCGCACATCCAGCCCTGCGGCAGCACGTTGAGCACGTGCGGGCGGACGATCTCGCGGATGTCGGCCTGGGAGTAGGCCTCGCCGTGCTGGGTCGAGACCACCACCGAGGTGGCGCGCACCGGCTTGCCGTTCACGTACTGCAGCGTGACCTGGCTCTTGGCGTCGGGGCCGAACTCGATGGCGGCGCCCGAGTGGCGGGCCTCGGCCATCGACTTGAGGATGGCGTGCGCATAGTAGATCGGCGCCGGCATCAGGGCCGGGGTCTCGTTGCAGGCGTAGCCGAACATGATGCCCTGGTCACCCGCACCCTCATCCTTGTCGCCGGCGGCGTCCACGCCCATGGCGATGTCGGCGGACTGCGAGTGGACGAAGCACTTGACGTCCATCTTGTCCCAGTGGAAGCCGTCCTGCTCGTAGCCGATGTCCTTGACGGCGTGGCGGGCGACCTGGACCAGCATGTCGGGGGTGATGCTCTCCGGCCCGCGCACTTCGCCGGCCAGCACCACCTGGTTGGTGGTGGTCAGCGTCTCCACCGCGACGCGGGCGTACGGGTCGTGCGACAGGTAGAGGTCGACGATGGCGTCGGAGATCCGGTCGGCGACCTTGTCCGGATGGCCTTCGGACACGGACTCGCTGGTGAAGACGTAGTTCTGCTTGGCCACGGCAAACCTCTCCATTCCTGTACACACGCTCTGCACGCGCGTGTGGTGTGTACGCTTCTGGTCCGGTGCGAACAAGACCCTAACGCGTGATAGCGCCCGAGCCGCCGGCGCGGCAGCGGCGGGCGCCGCCTTCAGATCTTCACCAAATAATCGCTCAGGTCGATGTCGTCGCGGCGCGTCTCCCACGCCGGGATCGTGCCCCGCCACCGCTCCATGTGCCGCTGATTGATGGCCACGAAATCCTGGAACGCGGGGCGGGCGCGCACCGACGCCTCGTCCCAGCCGCCGGGATCGAACCGGCGCTCCGGGCCGGCGACGCGCTCCAGCGCGTCGGCGAAGCGCGTCCCCAGGGGATCGGGCCGGAGTTCGCCCCGCAGAAGAGGCGGAATCCACGCTGCGGTCTGGAACACGGTCAAGCGGTTGAACAGCGCGGAGCCGAAGACGATCTCCCGAAAGGTCGAACGGCGCACAACGCCCGCCACAGCTTTTTGGAAAGCCGGATTATGATCCAGTGGGCCGACGCGGAAGTAGCTGTCAACAAGGCTCAACTGGACCGCGATCAGCTCCATGAAGAAGTCGTTGTTCAGCAGGTCTGCCAGCAGGTTCCAGAGCGCCGAGCCTTCCAGTGTGATGCCCGACTGCTCGGCGAACATCCATTGGAAGATCTTAAACCGGTCGATGAACGGGTGGGAAAAGAACCATTGTTCCGCATCGACGTTCCGGAACACCAGTAGGTAACGCAGGTCGAAGTTCACCAGCTTCAACAGGTCCTGCTTGAAGCCGGCAAACACAAGGTCGGTGTAGTTGAATGGCCGCAGCAAGCACGCTTCGGGAACGGCGATCCTGCCGCTCAGGTTGACGCCGGGGATCGCGTCGCCGGGCGCCAGACGCAACAGGTCCGGCCGCCGGAGATAGGGGACCGAACAGTGGTCCAGCAGATAGTCCGTTACCTTGTCGGTGCGGATCTTGAGAATGAGTGCGCCGTCTGGACAGTGCTCCAGCGCTTGCGACAGCGTCACCATCTGCTGCACGATGTTCCCCGGTATGCGAATCCGCGGTGGCCGGGTCTCCACCCACCGGACGTCCTGGGAATCGAGGAAGCCGCGCAGGTCGGGATTGCCGGACACGTGGCCGTTCCAGGTCGACAGGACGATGCCGTCCAAAAGGCCCTGGGAACGCAGGCGCACGGCACGGCCGACCATCGAACGCACTTCACTGGGCGCGCGGACCGCTCCCGGAATGATCGCCCACCGCGGCGGCAACTCCCGGCCCGAAGCCGCGCGCCGCGCCCGCCGTAGGGGCAGTTGCGGGACGAGTCCATGCGGAATGACGGCGCCGTCCGGCTTACCGGCACCCAGAGCGGCCGCTAACCGGGGTGAGGCGGCGGTTCCGGCCTCCACCGCCTGACAGACGCTCCACCAGTAAGTATCCTGAGCTGGCTGATACAGCCACAGGGCGTCCGCCGCCGCCGCGCGCGCCCACCGCATCAGCTCGATTGCCTCGGCCGGGCAGCTGGCACGGTTGGCGAGGATCGACAAACGGTACAGCACCGCCGGCTCGGCCGGCGCCGCCACCACCATGGCGCGGAGCAGACTCTCTGCCGCAGTGTTGCCCCCGAATTCCAGCATCGCGGACCGCGCCGTTCCCAGCATCGCCGCCAGCGCCTTGCCGACGGGACCGTCGTGCCCCGCCGCCCGCTCAGTCCCGAGGAGCGCGGCGAAGCCGGCAAGGGCGGCGTCGGTTCGGCCATCCGCCAACGCCTTCTCGACGCCTTCGGCGGTGAGAGTCCGGAGGACCGCCACGTTGTCGGCGCTGCCCGGAAGGCCGGGAGCGAGGCGTTGGGCGCGGCCTCCCCATCGCAGGGCGTCCGGTACGGTGGAGTCGTTCTTCGCAAGGCAGGCACCGAAAAACTGGATGACCTCGGGGCACTCCGGCCACTCAATCAGAACGGCCTTTAGCAGCGTCAGGGCCGTGCTAAACGCGCCGCCCTGATAGGACGAAGCCGCTCGGATGATGCGGGGATCATTCTGTAGTTCGTTCATGGGGCGACGGTCACGTCGTGCCGGTTGCGCGTTTCAAATTACTGCCCACCGGGACAGGTACTCGCCACGGCGGAGCTGCGTCGGCCGCACAGTTGCGGCGCCCCCCCTGACGGCGCCGATCTCGGCGATGTCCCCACGGAGGTCCTGGACGATCGGAAGCGCGTTCCAGATCGGCGCCGAGCCGTCGCCGCCTCGGCACCCCGCATGTTCACCGCTGAATGCCCCACGTATCGCCGGACAGAAGCAAGCTGCTCATTGGATCTTACGTATGCTTTCCGAAATAGGGCAGCGGGACTGCAGAGCCTTACACCTGAGCGGTACGGTTGGAATCGGCGGCGGGGCTGCCAGAGAGGGATGGTGCTGCCAGAGAGGATTGAACTCTCGACCTCTCCCTTACCAAGGGAGTGCTCTACCACTGAGCTACGGCAGCGATCCGTGGGGCACGGTTGGTAGCAAAAGGAATCCCGCCTGTCAAAGCTCACTCTCGGCCATTCGAAAAAAATTCATGGCGGGTGGGACCGAGGAGCGCGGACGCCGTTCACATCGGGCAGGCGGGGGGTGCCCTGCGGAACGGCTTATGCCTACAGAACATGCGGCGCTTTGACATTTGACAAGCCAAGCTGCGATGCAGCAGATAATCCTACAAGGAAGCCGCGCCGAACATTCGACGCGGCCACTCAGTCCACTGGCTGCGTTGAGGGGTTCAATGCAACCGTAATGGCGATCGGGTTATTGATTAATTAACACCTAACCTGTCTGAAGGCGGGTTTCAAGTGATCCTCAGGCCGTTGGTCACCAACGGCCTTTTTTTCAACCGTTCCGGCCAGTGCAGAAGCGAATGCCATTTTTCGCCTCATGCGGAAAAACACGCCTACAGGTAATTGTCGTTTACCGGGAGGTGAGTCGCGGAAGCTGGGGTGCAGCAAGGTGTACGTCCGTTCCGGACATGTCAGCAATGGCGGACTCGATAGGTATTTGGGCACCGAGCTTGAAGTTGGGCTCTTGGAAGTTTCGTGTGGTCGATTAACGGTTGAATTCGACATGACGAATCAGCCGGGATGGATCGCGGCCGGCGCTGGGATGAGAAACGGCCATATAGGGGGAAGCATCTCCAACGCGGTCGTATCATTGAACATCTCTCTGAACTCTCTTGGCTTTCTCTCCCCTCTCCAGGTTCTCGACCAGATTGACCCTGAGCTTCCTCGGATCACGCTGCGCACGCAGATGACTGTGCCCTCAGCGTCCTGTACCGGCTGCGGCGCCCCATCCCGGCGGGTCCACGGCTCTTATTGGCGCTGCCTTGGTGACGTGGCCTGTTTCGGTCATCCGACCGTTCTGCTGGTCCGGGTCCGTCGCTTCCGCTGCACGGCACCCGCATGCCCCCGCCGCACCTTCGTTGAAGCGCTGCCCGACGTTGCACGCCCTCGGGCGCGCCAGACCGACCGGTTGCGCGCGGTACATCGGGCCATCGGCCTGGCGCTCGGTGGCAATCCCGGGGCCCGTCATGCCGCAACTATGGGCGTGCCGATCAGCCGCGCGACGCTGCTCCAGCGCGTTCGTGTCGGCGACCTGCCGCCGGTTGCCCCAGTGACGGTGCTCGGAGTGGACGACTGGGCCTGGCGCAAGGGCCAGCGCTACGGCACCATCCTGTGTGACCTGGAACGCCGACGTGTCATCGACCTATTGCCCGACCGCAGTGCCGACACGCTCGCGGCGTGGCTGACGGCGCATCCCAGCGTGGCTATGGTCGTGCGTGATCGGGCCGGAGCCTACGCTGATGGCGCGGCCCGTGGAGCCCCCGACGCCATCCAGATCGCCGATCGGTGGCACCTGCTGCGCAACGGCAGCGACGCCCTGCAGCGGATCCTGGAGCGTCATCATCGCGATCTGCGGGAAGCCGCGCGCTCGGCGGCACAGCCGCCCGAACCGCCATCGGAGGAGCCCGCAGCGCCGGCGCGGCGCCTGAGCGCGTCGGAACGGCGCTCGCTTGTCGCGCAGGAGCACCGCGACGCGCGCTTTGCCGAAGCGGCTCGCCTGCGCGAGCAAGGGATGTCCATCCGCGCGGTCGCTCGGAGCCTTGGCGTCGAGCGCAAAACCGTGGGCCGCTGGCTGCGCGCGGGGCGTGCGCCGACGTGGCGGCATTATGACCGCGGCACCAGCATCCTCGATCCGCATTGCGCTTACCTGGAGGAGCGCTGGCGGGCCGGCTGCCACAACGCCGCCGCGTTGTGGCGGGAACTCAAGGACCGAGGCTTCGTCGGGCAGTACACCGTCGTGCGGAACTGGGGAACCCAGCGTCGGCGCCAAGACCCGCCGGTCGAGGCAAAGCGCTCCTCCCGGAAGCCGCTGCCGGACAAGATGGCCGAGCCGCCGACGCCACGCAAAGCGGTGCGCCTGCTGACCGGCGAGGTCACCAAGCTCGATGACGATCAGCGCCGTTTCGTGAGCGCCCTGCTGGAGGGCTCCCCCAGTCTCGCCGACGCCGTTGCCCTCATCAGCCGGTTCGCGGCAATGGTGAAGGACAAGACACCCGATGCCTTCGATGGTTGGTTGCGTGAAGCGGAAGCCTCGGCGCTGCTGGCCTCGTTCGCCGCCGGGATCCGCCGTGATGAGGACGCGGTGCGCGCCGCCTTGAGCGAACCTTGGAGCAGCGGGCAAGTCGAAGGGCAGGTCAACCGGCTCAAGGTCATCAAACGCGAGATGTACGGCCGCGCCAGCTTCGATCTGCTACGCGGTCGCGTCCTGGGGCATGCCTGACGCGAAAGCTGGGAGAGAATGCACGCCCCGGTCATCCACGCGAAACTTCCAAGAGCCTGAAGTTGGTCGGCGGTCGGCTACGTCGCTGATGCGGTACAGGCTGAGGAGCCGATGGCCGCCACCGAGCTGAAGGTCGTCTTGGGGCGCGCCTTGGCGCCCCCCAAGCTCGGTGTCAGCGCTCGTACTTGGCGAGGCGGCTGCGCGCCTCCAGCACCTCGGCCACGGCCTGCTTGTGGCGCTGGCGCCATTCCTCGGCCTCTCCCAAAGCTTGTTCGTAGCGCCGCTCCAGGGCGGTCTTCTGCTTGCGCAGTTCGGAAAGCTCGCCGTCCAGGCGTTTGATCTTGTTCCGCAAAGCCACCTCGATGGTGGCCGAGCGGCGCGCCGTCCGGACGCGCGTCGGTTCGCCGTCCACCTCTACGATCTGGTTCTGGGTCGAGGTGCGCAGCTGTTCGATCAGCGGCTTGAAGTTCTGGTAGAGGTACTCCCGGCTGACGCCCGCCTTCTCGGCCACAGTCTTGAAGGTGATCGCTTCGCCGGCCTGCTGCATGTCGAGGATCGCGGCCTCAACCGCCCGGCGCTTGCGGACTCGCTTCTCCTCCGCCGCGGCACGCAGGCCGCTGGTATCTCCGGGTGTCGCCACGGTAGCTGCCCTCGGCCTTGATCGTGTCGATGATGCGGGTGACGTTTACAAGCAGGCCCTCGTTGTTCGCCAGCCGCTTTTCGCCGATCTCGGCCATGCGGGCGCGGCCATGGTCGTGGTACTCGGCAACCTCCTGCTTCAGGCGCGCGATGGTGCCGCGGATCGAGCGCCGCTCCGCGTCGAAGAAGGCCAGCTGGTCAATGTCGGCGCGGAAGTAGGTGCAGGTCAGGCAGGCCCGGTTGTGATCGCACCACTCTCCGATTTGGCCGGGCAGGGCGCAGAGTCCGCCGGGAACATCTACGGCGAGCACGGCGTCCTTGCGCACGGCCAAGTCGCCGATCTTCTCATCCACCTGCCCCTTGATGTCGATGTACCGGCCGCCGCCCTTTTCCAGCAGCGCCTTCTTTTTCAGCTGCAGGCGGCGGTTGATGTAAACCATCGTCATGTCGGCGGAGCCGTGGCCCAGCTCCAACTGGATCAGCACGATGTCGTGACCTTGCAGGGCCAGCTCGGTCCCATAGAAGTGCCGCAGGCCATGCCAGCCAAACTCCCAGGGGCGCCCGTCCGCGTCGTGGATGCCCTGCTCGATGATCCACTTGTTGATCTCGCCGAGGGTGTGGTTGGCGGTGACGTGCGTCTCGCCGTCCCCGGTTCGGGTGGGGAACAGGTACTTGGTGTCCTTTCCCCATGTCCGGCGCGCATCCGCCTGCTGATCCTGGATGGTCTTGATTACCAGGGCATGGGCGGCGTCCTCCTTGAGGAGGGGCTTGGTGTTCCAGCGCTTCACCTTGCCTTGGTAGAACGTCAGGATCATGAAGCGGTCGTCGTCTGGATCGTCCTTCAAGCAGTCGAAGTCGAGGGCATGAAGGTCGGCGCTCCGCATCCCGGTGTACCGGTCGAGGATCAGCAGGCGCTTCACGGCAGGGGCGAGGGCGTCAATCCTCTGGAACATCTGCTCAACGACGTCCTCGGGGATGGTGCGCTCCTCCACCTTCTGCTGGTAGCCGCGGCCGCCGGGCCATTGACCCTCGACGCGGCGCAGGTTTCGCTTGTCCAACTTGATGTCGCCCCAGCCACGGTCGGCCAGGTAGTTGGAGGCGTAGTGCACCATGTTGCAGGGGTCGGCGTACCAGTTCTTGCCGGCGAGCTTTCGCGCGTTGCCCCAATTCAAGAACGTCTCGGAGATGAACTCCCGAGTAATGTGTTCGAGCCGCGGGGTCTCGTGGGTCTCGCACAGGCAGCTTTCGAGCAGAACCAAGCGGGTGATGTACGAGATCAACGATCTTGGGCTCAGCTCCCTGTGCTCAATCTTGCTGAGAACGAAGCGCCGGGCCGCTTCCCGCATCCAGCCCAGCCTGAACTTGTAGAAGTGGAAGTAGGGTTCGCGCCGCTTGGCGTCGGGAACCTCGTCCTCGGAGTACACGTCCTGGAGCAGGATGAGGTCGCGCTGGTCCAGGGGCTTCAACTTCTCGCGTAGCACAATGAGCGTGAAGGTCAGATCGTTGGCCGGCATGCTGTTGCCGCCCCGGTACTCTGTTGCAGTGATAGTGCGGCTGCCGTCGGCGCCGCGGGTGACGTACGGCGGCGCCATGGAAATCGTCGACCAGCCATTGGCGGCCAACCAGTCCTCCATGATGGCCCGCAGGGGCGAGCTGCCGTTGCCGTCGCCGGTCTCGATGGGATGCCCGTAGTCGATCAGGTGAAGCGGCACGTTGCTCGTTGCGGCGCCGCTGGTCGAGGCGAGATGGGCACAGAACTCGATGAGCTTCACGGTCCGGTAGTGCCAATACCTGGATCGGGTCAGCGGCCGGGCCAGCCGCCATGCGAAGAACGCCTTGAGTTCGGTCCTGTACGGCTCTGGAACGGTGCTGAAGTCGTAACCGATGCCCCAGAGGTACTCGTCATCCAGGCCCGTGGCCGCGAGTTGGCGGCCAGCATCCCGATGCTTTCCTTGATCGGCTCGGCCAACGTGCCGAGGTAGAGCAGGGAGTCTCGTCGATGCCGAAGCAGTCGCGCAGGGTGAAGAACCCCCAGCGGTCCCGCTCCAGCAGAGTAGGGGAGAGGGAAGCGATCAAGGCGCGCAGGCCGCCGATGTAGGCGTCCTGCGCTCGGTTGGCATGGCGACGCTCAGAGCCACTTCAGCTTCTCCTCGGTGAGCGCCTGGCGCCGGAGGGCATCCATCCTGCCCGCGAGGTCCTCGTGGCTGCGGAGGCGCAGTTTGCGGTACTCGGCGTTGAAGAGGTGCTTGTAGATGCTGTTGGTGATCTGCGGGCTGGCGTGGCCGAGCCGATCGGCGACGTCGAGGAGGCTGTAGCCCTGGGCGATGGCTTCGCTCGCGTGCGAATGGCGGAACATGTGCCAGGTGAAATCGACGCCGGACTTCCGGGCGAGCCGGTCCTGGATGTCGTAGGCGTTGTCCTCGCTCAGGCCGCGGCCGATCCGCCCGCCCTGGACGTTGCAGAACACATAGTCGCTGCCCGCTTCGAAGGCCGGCAGGTATTCATCGCTGGCGACGTAGTCCTCGTACAGCCGCATGATGAAGTCGGGGACCGGGATCGGCCGGGATCGGCCGCTCTTGACGCGGGCCCGGTTCTCCAGGTCGCGTGGCGTCACCCAGATAACGTTCTCATCGAGGCGGACGTCATCGTGCAGCAGGCCCCGGGCTTCGCCGATCCGCATTCCCGTCGTGTAGAGGATCACCACCAGGAAGGCGTCACGGGCCAGTGTTGCCGCCTCGATGATCCGGAAGACTTGTTCCGGCAGCAGCCGGGAATCGGCCGCGCGCTTGGCGGCGGCAGCCCTGGCTTTCTTGTCGGCGCGCCGTTCGCTCTTGCGCCGGGCCTTCCGGCCGGAGATGTGATGGAGGAAGGGCTTGTAGGTATCCAGCCCATCGTAAGCCCGGTGTTTTTCGGCCTCGGCGAAGATCGTCGAGCTGAGGCGCATGTCGAGAAACTGGTAGAAGCCTTTGATGGCAAAGAGGATTTGGTTGTAGAGGCTGGCCGACAGCTCGATGTGCTCCTGGTGCAGCGGGATGATGTTCAGTGCCGCTTCAGCGTCCAGGCGATCACCGTGGCGGACCACGGCCTGGACGAAGCGGTCGAACTCCGGCGCCGTCAGTTCATGGAAGCCTTTGCCGAAGGCGCCCAGGTAGTTTCCCAGTCGGACGACGTGCTTGGCGTAGTGCTTGACGGTGCTGGGTGCATAGTGGCGAGCTTCCAGGTACAGCACAAACTCGCGGATCTCCGTCACCGTGCCGCCGGCGGTGTCGAAGGCGGTCCAGCTGACCGAACCCGAGGGCATGACGATGCGCTGGAGGTACATGACGTTCCTGACGCGCCGTTGACAGACCTACGGTATGCCTGTCAGGAACGTGGCTCAAACGCGCATAGTGGCTACGTATCTGACGTATCTGACATAGATGACGTGCCTACAGGTAATTCCATAAGATGCCTTATGCGATCTGATGCTGTAGGCGCAAAGTTAGAATGTCGCGCTCTGGCAAAGCAGAAATGTCAGTTTCCGGTCGGGGTCACGGCTGGGAGGCTGGCGGTGGGCTGGGTGGTGATGAGCGAGCGGGATCTTCAGCGGGTTGAGGTTTTGGCGGAGGTTGTGGGCGGGCGGCGAACGGCGGCGTCCGCGGCCACGGTCCTGGAGGTGAGCGAGCGGCAGATCTGGCGCCTGCTGCGGCGCTAGCGCACCGGTGGCGCCAGCGCGCTGGCCCATCAGGCGTGGGGCGCGGTCCGAGCCGGAGATCAGGAGTCGGTGCAGCACGGCGGTGAAGACCGCGCGCTCGACCGGGAACTCGAAGGCGCGTTCGGACACGACCTCCTCCAGCACGGCCCGACAGCCGGTGTCCTCCCACAGCCGCCCGAACAGCAGGGGCGCGCCGATGCGGCGGGCGGAGAGCTGTGGTCCATCCGCCTCCAAGGCGGAGAGCAACATCACCTGGTCGCAGAAGCGCGCTCCGGAGGCCAGCAGTGACGCCAGTGCCCCGGAGGCGGCCAGTTCGTCCACCCGGCCGACGGTGGCAATCACGTGCTGGCGCGTGACGCCGTCCTCCCAGCGGTTTTCGACGATCTGCAGATAGCTGCGTGGGCCGGACTTCTTGAGACGGAAGAACATGCTGGCCTCCAGAAGGACACCAGCATAGCGAAGCAAAACCCAGGATGAGAAAGGCTCAGAAGCGGTAGCGTGGCACCAGGTTTTCTGCTCAACCCGGGGAATTGGCCCGAAAACCCCAGCGAAATCAATGAGCCGCAACTACGACGTGCCGCTCAACTGTCCAAGTCGGGCCTGACATAACGGGATTTGCGTAGCATGGAAAAGGGCCGCCCAGATGGACGGCCCTGGAAGTCTTGCATCCCTCTGCAGGGATGGTTATGTATTAGTTAACGATAATTCCCTTATCGCCAACTTAGCCGTGTTGAACCCCTCAATACGGCCGTCTTTAAAGCCGCGCCATAACCCCTGGCGCGGCTTCTTTGTGCAATCTGTACGAGCATTCTTTGTTTGTCAAAGGGCAAACGCTGCACTGCACGAACGGTATAGATCCTCACGACCGTGCAACAGGATGCCGACTCCCAGAAGGGAAGCCGACTGGGAACACCGCAACCAGTTCCCAATCGTGCTGACTCCCCGGGAGGTGTAGGCAGGCGCTGGCCGGACCTAAACAAAGCTCTGGATGAAAGCCACAGCGCTGATGGCGGCTATGAGGAAGCCGAGCGTGATCACGACCGGCAGGCCGCGCGTGTGAGTTTCGACCTCTGGGCGCGCGCCCGCACTGGATGGACGCCCCCGCACGACATCCGCGTTATGACGCTGCGCCCATTCCTGGTGCGCGGCTCTTGCCACAGCCACCTGCTCTTCAGGAAGGCGGGACGGTAAGCCGCTGATGAAGATGGCGGATCCGATAAGCGCGCCAAGGGCGGCCACAAGCCGCACTCGCTTTTTTGCAGGCATTCCCATGGCGGGGAGTATGTCCGGCGTCCCGAAGCGACGCAACCGGGCAATGCGATGGATGCGCGCCAGCCTCGCGGTGGCATTTACCTAAAATTGTCCACAAGCGGATACCGCCGCCGCAACCTAGAATTTTCGAGCCCTGTTGGGCTGCGGCCTCCAGACGACTTGGAACGACCATGACGACCATCGCACCGGGATTCCTGACCACCAGAGGCGGGCAGATCATCGACAACTCGGGTGCTGCGGTGAAGCTGACCGGCGTCAACTGGTTCGGCGCCGAGGGCGACGCCTTCGCGCCGCAGGGCCTGTGGACGGACAGCTACCAGAACCACATGGACAAGATGAAGTCCCTGGGCTTCAACGTCATCCGCCTGCCCTGGTCCGACGCCATGCTCGACGCCGGCCGCATGCCGACGGGCATCGACTACGGCAAGAACCCGGATCTGGTCGGCAAGACCTCGCTGGAGGTCTTCGACAAGATCATCGACTACGCCGGCAAGATCGGCATGAAGATCATCCTCGACCACCACCGCTCGGGTGACGGCGCGTCGGCCAACGAGAACGGGCTCTGGTACACCAGCCAGTACCCGGAATCGAAGATGATCGAGAACCGGAAGATGCTGGCGACCCGCTACGCCAGCAAGGAAGCGGTCATGGCGCCGACCTGCACAACGAACCGCACAACCCGACCACGTGGGGCGGCAACCTGCTGGGCCAGAAGAACTACGACGTCAAGTTCTCGGCCGACCCGTCGAAGCTGGTCTACTCGGTGCATGACTACGGTCCGTCGCTGCACATGATGAGCTGGTTCTCCGACCCCAACTTCCCGAACAACATGCCGGCGAAGTGGACGGAGATGTGGGGCCGCCTGATCCAGAACGACCAGCACCCGGTGCTGGTGGGCGAGTACGGCTCGCGCATGGAGACGGCGATCGACCGGACGTGGATGCCGAAACTGGTCCAGTACATGAATGGTGACTGGGACGGCAACGGCAGCATCGACCTCAAGGCCGGCCAGCAGGGTGCCAGCTGGACCTACTGGGCCTGGAGCCCCGGCTCGGGCGACACCGGCGGCATCATGAACGACAGCTGGCAGGTCGACTACAACAAGTACAACGCCATCAAGGCCGGCCTGTTCTCCGGGGCAGCATCGCCCCCGACGACGCCGGCCCCGGCTGTCCCCTCCCCCACCCCCCCGGTTCGGCCGGAGACCCCCGCCACCCCGGCGCCCGTCTCGCCGTCCCCGCCGCCCGCCGCTCCGGCGGCGCGGCCGTTCGACGCCCTCGCCTACATCGCCAGCCACGCCGACCTCGCCGCCACCTTCGGCGCCGACCCCGTGGCGGGCGCGCGGCACTACCAGGAGTACGGCCACGCGGAAGGGCGCACCGTCAGCTTCGACCCGCTGGCCTACACCGCCTCCTACCGCGACCTGATCGATGCCTTCGGCACCGACCGCAACGCTGCGGCCCGCCACTTCATCGAGACCGGCCGGGCCGAGGGCCGCGCCACCGGCTTCGACGCCTACAACTATCTCGCCGCGCACCGCGACCTCAGCGCCGCCTTCGGCGCCGACGCCGAGGCCGGCGCGGCCCACTACATCCGCTACGGCGTGCACGAGGGGCGGGCGGCGCACGGCTTCGACGCGCTGCGTTATCTGGCCAGCAACCCCGATCTGATCGACGCCTTCGGCACCGACACGCGGGCGGCCGAGATCCACTACTTGATCCATGGCATCGCCGAGGGGAGGTCGGCAACGGCCTTCGACGCACACTTCTACGCCGAGGCCTACCCGGACCTGCACGCCGCGTTCGGCGCCAACCAGGACGCGGCGACGCTGCACTACGTGCAGTACGGCCGGGCGGAAGGGCGGATCGCGCCGATCGCGATGGACGCGGCGCTGGAACCACACGACACGGGCGTGGAGGTGTGGGGCTGAGCCTCCATGTCCTCTGGCCCGCCCGGAGCCTTAGCGAGTCGCGAGGAGCGCGTTGCGGTCTTCAGGCCGTCCTTATTTGAGCACCAGTTCGGAGGGGGCCCGGCTGCGGGGCCACAGGAGGCGCACGAGCATGACCAGGTTCAGCGTCATGCCCACCACGTCCGACACCACGCCAGGCACCGAGAAGACCAGCAGGTTGTGGGTAAGCCAGCACGGGAAGGCCACCGCCATTGCGACGCGGAACGGACGCACCTGGATCTGGTAGCGCGCCAAGCTGACGCAGCCGAATGCCAGCGCCGCGAAGGCCGAAGCCACGCCGTTCCAGGTTAGCGCTACACCGGCGGCGATGAACGGGAGCACCGCCAGATAGACCAGCCGGAATCGCGGCCGCGTCCCAAGCGGGACGGCGGCGACGACCTGGGCCGCGGCGAACAGGTTCATTACGCAACCCGTCCAGGCATCCAACAGAAGGTAATGCAGCGCGAAGCACAGATTCACGGCCAGCTGTCCCATCAACATGCCGAATCGGCTGCGGAACAGAGGCCACGCCATGCCGAAGGCCGCGCCGGCAAGGCCGATCCCCTGGGCGAACGGAGCGGTGAGGAGAGATTCGGTCATCAAACCAGCGGCACTTGGATGCGAGGCGTTGTCTTACCACGGCCCCGCTGACACCAGGGACTGTCGGGAATTTCGTGTACGGGCCATAACCGAGGGACCGAAGGAGGCCCCCTATGGCACGACGCAAAGCGCCCAGCATCCCGGACCACCTGCTCGATCAACTGCTCGCCGGGGCCGACCCGCAGAGCGCCTTCGCCAAGGACGGCCTGCTCGATGAGCTGAAGAAGGCGCTCGCGGAGCGGGCGCTGAACGCGGAAATCGATCACCACCTCGACGGCGCGGAACCCGATGGCCGGGCCAACAGCCGCAACGGCTATGGCCGCAAGACGGTGCTCACCGACACCGGCAAGATCACCCTCGCCGTGCCGCGTGATCGGCTCGGCACGTTTGATCCGCAGCTGATCGCCAAGTACCAGCGCCGCTTCCCCGGCTTCGACGAGAAGATCGTCTCGATGTACGCCCGCGGCATGAGCGTGCGTGAGATCCAGGGGCATCTGCGCGAGCTGTACGGCATCGAGGTCTCGCCCGACCTGGTCAGCGCCGTCACCGACGCCGTGCTCGACGAGGTCGCCGAGTGGCAGGAGCGCCCGCTCGAGCCCCTGTATCCGCTGGTGTTCTTCGATGCTCTGCGGGTCAAGGTGCGCGACGAGGGCACGGTGCGCAACAAGGCGGTGCACGTCGCCCTTGGCGTCCGCCCCGACGGCACCAAGGAGATCCTCGGGCTGTGGATCGAGCAGACCGAGGGCGCCAAGTTCTGGCTGCGCGTCATGACCGAGTTGAAGAACCGCGGAGTGGAGGACGTGCTGATCGCCATCGTCGATGGCCTGAAGGGCTTCCCCGAGGCGATCACCGCCGTGTTCCCGCAGGCCCAGGTCCAGACCTGCATCGTTCACCTCTGCACAGTCCGGTGAAAATGAACAGGCTGTCCGGTCGAAACTGAACAGCGCGTACGGCGGAAATCGAACAGGCCGTACGGCAGCATGAACACCCTGT
>NZ_JBOZRT010000114.1:0-9441 GCF_050789165.1 Azospirillum sp. | reverse complement strand
TGGTCAGCACGAGGTAGATCACCGCCGCCGCGGTGTAGAACATGAAGGGCTGCCGGGTCGAGCCGGCGCCCAGGTGGGCGACGCGCATCACCTCGGCCAGCGCGGTGACCGACACCAGCGACGTGTCCTTGAGCGTCAGCTGCCAGACGTTGCCGAGGCCCGGCAGCGCGTAGCGCAGCGTCTGCGGCACCAGGATGCGGCGCAGGATCAGCCAGCGGCCCATGCCGCAGGCCCGCGCCGCCTCGATCTGGCCGGGCGGCACCGACTGCACGGCGCCGCGGATCACCTCGGTGGAGTAGGAGCCGGAGATCAGCCCGACCGCCATCACGCCGATGGAGAAGGCGTTCAGCTCGACGTAGCCGTCATAGCCGAACACGCGGGCGACGGCGCCGATCATGCCGTTGCCGCCGAAGAACAGCAGGTAGATGACCAGCAGCTCCGGCACGCCGCGCACGACGGTGGTGTAGACCTCCGCCACGCCGCGCAGCAGAAGGCTCTCGCCCAGCTTGGCGGCGGCGCCCAGCGAGCCGAGCACCACGCCCAGCGCGAACGCCGACACCGCCACGGCGACGGTCATCCCCGCCCCGCCGAGGATCTGCCAGCCCCAGCCCTGCGGCCCGAAGGAAAGGAGGTCGAGCATGCTGATCCGCCCTCCCCCTGCCCCGCAGGGGGAGGGAGGGACCCGCGGAACGCGGGAGGGTGGGGGCTACGGCCTCCGCACGGAGCCGCTGCCCCCACCCACCCCAAGCTGCGCTTGGGGCCCCTCCCTCCCCCGCCGGAGGCGAGGGAGGGCCTTACCCCTTACTGCTTGATCGAGATGTCGTAGCCGAAGTGCTGCTTGGACAGCTTCGACACGGTGCCGTCCTTGGTGGCCTCGGCGATGGCCTTGTCGAGCATCGCCTTGAGGTCCGCGTCCTGCTTGCGCAGGCCGAGGCCCATGCCCTCGCCCAGCACGCCGCGCACGAGGTTCGGGCCGAACATCACGATGTTGCCGCCCTTGTCCTCCTTGATGATCGGCTCGAGCACCGAGCGGTCGCCGACCACCGCGTCGACGCGGCCCGCCGCCAGGTCGATGCCGGCGTTGTCGATCTTGTCGTAGGTGCGCACCGACAGCTTCGGCAGGTGCTTCTCCAGGAAGGCCAGCTGCGTGGTCGAGGTCTGCACGCCGACGGTCTTGCCGGCCAGCGCCTTGGCGAGGTCGTCGATGGCCTTCTTGCCGGCCGGCGTCTCGATGTCGAGGATCTCGGTCTTCGGCATGGCGGCCAGCGGCGACTTCTTGTCGGTGATGAAGCTCGACGGGTCGTTGCCGTAGGGGACCGTGAAGTCGAGGATCTTCCTGCGCTCGTCGGTGATGGTCATCGCCGACATGATGGCGTCGTACTTGCCCTGCTGCAGCGCCGGGATGATGCCGTCCCAATCCTGCGCGACGAACTCGCACTCGACCTTCATGCGCTTGCACAGGTCGTTGCCGAGGTCGATCTCGAAGCCGACCAGCTTGCCGGACGCGTCGGTCATGTTCCACGGGGCGTAGGCGCCCTCGGTGCCGATGCGCACCTTCTTCCAGTCCTTCGCCTCGGCTCCACCGAACGCGAGCGCCACGGCGGCGCCGACGGCCAGCGCCGCGATAACCTTCTTCATGCTCCTGCCTCCTCTGTTCGGAACGCGGCCCGCCTTCTGGCGGGCGGGCCGCGGGTTCACCTGTAGGCTTTCCACAACCGGGTCAAGCGGAATTCGACAGGTGCCGCGCGAGGAACTGTCGCACCCGGTCGGAATCGGGGTTCACCAGCACCTTGTCGGGCGGTCCCTGCTCCTCGATGCGGCCCTGGTGCAGGAACACCACCTCAGACGCGACCTCGCGGGCGAAGTCCATCTCGTGCGTCACCAGGATCATGGTGGCGCCCTCGTCGGCCAGCTGGCGGATGACCAGAAGCACCTCGCCGACCAGCTCGGGATCGAGGGCCGAGGTCGGCTCGTCGAACAGCATCACCTTGGGCTGCATGGCCAGCGCCCGCGCGATGGCGGCGCGCTGCTGCTGCCCGCCGGAGAGCTGCGCCGGGTAGGCGTCCGCCTTGGCCAGGATGCCGACCTTGTCGAGCAGGCGCTTCGCCCGATCCACCGCCTCGTCCTTCGGCACGCCCAGCACGTGGACCGGCGCCTCGATGACGTTCTGCAGGATCGTCATGTGGGTCCACAGGTTGAAGCCTTGGAACACCATGCCCAGCCGCGTGCGGATCCGGTCGACCTGCTTGGCGTCGGCCGGCACGGTGCGGCCGCCGCGCGCCTTCTTCAGCGCGATCGCCTCGCCGCCGATGACGATGCGGCCCTCGTCCGGCACCTCCAGCAGGTTGATGCAGCGGAGCATCGTGCTCTTGCCCGAACCGGACGAACCGATCAGCGTGATGACGTCGCCTTCCCGCGCCGTCAGCGACACGCCCTTCAGCACCTCGAGGCTGCCGAAGCGCTTGTGCAGGTCCTGGACGACGACGGCTTCGGGCGCGTTGGGGTTGGTCGGCGGGTGACGGTGCATGGAGGTGGTGTGACCAATAGGGAAAGACAGCCCAAGCTAGTCTGCCGGCCGCGGCCGGGAAAGCGGATTTTCGCTCACCACAGCAACAGGACGAGCACCTGCGGCGCCAGGATGCGCAGGCACATCGCCAGCGGGTACACGGTGGCGTAGGCCAGCGCCGGCGCCTCCGACACCGCCACGGCGTTGGCGTAGGCGAGGCCGGGCGGGTTGGTCTGCGCGCCGGCCAGCACGCCGCAGATGGTCAGGAAGTTCAGCTTCATCACGCCCCGCGCCACCAGCCCGGTGACCAGCAGCGGGATCGCCGTGACCAGCACGCCCCACGCCATCCAGGGCAGCCCCGCCCCGCTGGCCAGCGTCTCGACGAAGCGGGCGCCGGAGGCCACCCCCAGCACGGCCAGGAACAGCACGATGCCGATCTCGCGCAACGCCAGGTTGGCGGCCGGCGGCATGAACCACACCAGCGGCCCCAGGTTGCCGAGTCGCGCCAGCAGGATCGCCACGATCAGCGGCCCGCCGGCCAGCCCGAGCCGCAGCGGCGCCGGCATGCCCGGCAGGAAGATCGGGATCGAGCCGACAATGGCGCCCAGCGCGATGCCGAGGAACATCGGCACCATCTCGGCGGTCTGCAGCCGGCGTTCGGAGTTGCCGATCAGCCGCGCCACCGCCTTCAGCGCGTCGGGCGGGCCGATGACGTTCAGGATGTCGCCGAACTGCAGCCGCAGCGCGGCGCTCGGCACCAGCTCGACGCCGGCGCGGGTGACGCGGCTGATCACCGCGCCGTACAGCCCCTGCACGTTCAGCGCGGCGATCGGCTTGCCGAGCACGGCGTTGCTGGTGACGACGATGCGCTCCCACTTCAGGTCGGTGCCCTGGGTGGTCAGGCTGGCCTCCGCCGGTTCGCCCAGATACAGGCAGCACTCGTCCAGCTTCGGCCGCGGGCCGACGAGGTGCAGCACGTCGCCGACGCGCAGCTCCAGCTCGGGGTGCGGCACCATCAGCCGGTCCGCGCGCAGCAGCCGCGACGCCACCACGCCCAGGCTGGGCAGCGTCGACAGCGCGCCGAGCCGCACGCCGTCGAGGCTGGCGTTGCGGATGGCGACGTTCACCGTGTGCAGCGCCGACACCTCGCGCCGCCGCTCCGCCTCGAAGGCCTGCGCCTCGCGCTGCGGGTCGATGCCGAAGACGATGCGCACCAGCGCCATGGTGAACAGGTTGCCGGCGATTCCGAACGGGTAGGTGACCGCGAAGGCGAGGCCCGGCAGCGCCATCACCGCGGCGTCCGCGCCCACCTCGGTCAGCACCTGCTGCGAGGCGGCCAGCGCGGGGGCGTTGGTCACCGCCCCGGCGAAGACGCCCAGCGACGCCCCCAGCGGCACCGCGCCGGTCACCGCCAGCACCGCCGTCACCGCGACGCTCAGGCCCACCATCAGCAGCGCCAGCGCGTTGAGCCGCAGCCCGCTGGCGCGCAGCGCCGCGAAGAAGCCGGGGCCGACCTGGATGCCGATGGTGTAGACGAACAGGATCAGGCCGAAGTCGCGGATGAAGTCCATCATCTCGGCGTTGAAGGTCACCCCGGCCTGCTTGGCCAGATGCCCGCCGGCGATGCCGGCGAACAGCACGCCGCCGATCCCCAACCCGACGCCGCGCACCTTGATGTGCCCCAGCGCCAGCCCCGCCGCCGAGACGAGGCCGAGCACGAACACCACGCGGGCGATGGTCGGCATGGCGTGCAGCGCGTCGGCGAGGAAGTGCATGGGGCGTCGGCCGTCCTGATCGGCGGGTGGTGCAGCGCAAGGAATGGTGCGCGAAGACGCCGGGGCAATACTCCTTCCGAGGTCACCACAGCAAGAGGACGAGTATCTGGGGTGCGAGGATGCGCAGGCACATCACCAGGGGGTACACGGTGGCGTAGGCCAGCGCCGGCGCCTCGCTCGGCGTCATGGCGTTGGCGAAGGCCAGGGCCGGCGGGTCGGTCATGCTCCCGGACAAAAGGCCGCACAACGAAAGATAGTTGATCCGCTTGACCCGCCGCGCGACCAGGCCGACTACCAGCAGCGGCACCAGCGTGATGACCGCGCCGCAGCCGATCCACACCAAACCGTCGCCGGACAGCAGCGTCTCGACGAATCGCCCGCCGGACAGCAGCCCGACCACCGCCAGGAACAGGATGATGCCGATCTCGCGCAGCGCCAGGTTGGCGGCCGGCGGCATGAACCAGACCAGCGGCCCCAGATGGCCGACGCGGGCCAGCACGATGGCCGCCACCAGCGGCCCGCCGGCCAGCCCGAGCTTCATCGGCGCCGGCATGCCCGGCACGAACAGCGGGATGGAGCCCAGCAGGACGCCCAGCGCGATGCCGATGAACACCGGGATGAACTCGACCTGCTGCAGCCGGCGGTGCGAGTTGCCGAACAGCGCGGCGACGCGGGTGATGTCCGCCGGCCGGCCGATGGCGGTGAGGATGTCGCCGAACTGCAGGTGCAGGGCCGGCGACGGCACCAGCTCGACGCCGGCGCGGTTCACCCGGCTGACCACCACGTCGTAGGCATCGACGAGGTCGAGCTGGGCGATGCTCTTGCCCAGCACGCGGTCGTCGGTGACCACCAGGCGCTCCCAGCGGATGTCGGCGTCCCGGCCGACCAGCGCCACGTCGGACTCCTGGCCCAGGTAGGCCTTGAGCCGCTCCAGCTTCGGCCGCGGGCCGACGAGGTGCAGCACGTCGCCCGGCTCCAGCCGCGTGTCGGCGTGCGGCACCTCCAGCCGGCCGTCGTGCAGGATGCGCGACGCCACCACGCCTTCCCGGCTGCGCACGACGTCCTTCACCAGCAGGCCGGCGACCCCCGCGTTGCGGATGGCGACGTCCAGCCCCTCCAGCGACTCGAGCGCGGCGCGGCGCTGCCGCTCGAAGGCCTCCGCCTCCGCCACCGGGTCGATGCGGAACACGTGGCGCACCACCGCCATGGCGATCAGGATGCCGGCGATGCCGAACGGGTAGGCCACCGCGTAGCCGAGGCTGGGCGTCGCCTGCTCCGCGCCCGAGGCGCCGACCGCGCCGAGGATTTCCTGCGCGGCGGCCAGCGACGGCGTGTTGGTCACCGCGCCGGAGAAGATGCCGAGCACCGCCGGCAGCGGCACCCCGCCGACCAGATGGATCGCCGCCGCGGTCAGCACGCCCAGCACGACGATGGAGGCCGCCATCAGGTTGAGCCCGAGTCCCTGGCGCTTCAGCGCGGCGAAGAAGCCGGGGCCGACCTGGATGCCGATGGTGTAGACGAACAGCACCAACCCGAACTCGCGGATGAAATGCAGGACGTGGTGGTCGAAGGACACGCCGTAGACCCGCGCGAGATGCCCCGCCGCCAGCCCGCTGAACAGCACGCCGCCGATCCCCAGCCCGACCCCGCGCACCTTGACGTGGCCGAGCGCCAGCCCGCTGATCGCCACGGCGCTGAGGGTCAGCAGGACGCGGGCGATGTCGGACAATCCCTGGAAGAGGTCGAGCATGGCGGGGCAACGGTTCCTGTGGCGGCGGGCCCTCCATGCATAAGCTGTGCAGGCCACAAAAATCAAAATTTCGCCACTTTCTCCGCGTACACGAAGGGGGAGCGCGATCAACACCGCGCCGCGGACGCCGCCCGGCGCTTCCGCGACCCCCATACTAAAGGACGCTCACCCCGGCGTCCCCAGCCAGCCCCGGCTGGATCCGCGGCCACCGCCAGAGCCCCCTGCGGTGGCCGTTTTTTCTGTTTATCCGTTCCCTCAGACGCCGGGCGCAGCCGTTCCAGCCCCTCACCCCATCCCTCCCCGCCGGGCGGGGGAGGAGGCAGAAGCTTTGTTGGCGTGCGGCGGCAGTCCCCTCCCCCGCCCAGCGGGCGAGGGTTAGGGTGGGGGTAGGTGCAGGCGCCCTACTGCGCGATCGGCGCCGCCTCGATCTTGCCCCTGGGCGCCGCGTTGACCTTCGGCCCGCCGTTGTCCGCCGCCTTCGGCACCACGGTGGACGCCCCCTTCACGGAGGGCGCGGCGCTGTCCTGCAGGCGCAGCATGTGCAGCCGGATGTAGCCGGTGGCGCCATTGTGCGAGACCGCGATCCAGTCGGACTTGGGCACGCGGCCAACCACGTTCACCGGCTGGCCGGGCGGCAGCCGGCCGACCACGGCGGCGCCCGGGCTGGCGGCGGCGCGGAGCGTGCCGTCGGTGCCGGCGACCCACTTGCCGGCCACCGGCTCGAATCCGGGGGTCTTCGCCACGGGCGGCGAATACACCGGCGGCGGGCGCGACTGCGTGCCGCAGGCGGCCAGTGCCGCGGCCAGCATAAGGGCGAGAACGGGGACGAATCGGGAAATGCGCATGCGTCGGGAGCGTGTTGCGTCGGACGAGGCCCCCTGTTTAGCACGCCCGCCCCGACGGTGAAGTCCGTGCTGCTGAGATTTTTTTGAGGTGCCGCGGGCGTGTGCTATAGCTCGCCTCCGACCTGCCTGCCCTTCCAGGACCTTGCCCCGCCCATGCCTGCCTTCGCCGGAACCGAGCTGACGTGCCTGCGCGGCGACCGGCTCGTCTTCACCGAGTTGGACTTCCGCATCGAACCGGGCGAGGCGATGATGCTGCTCGGCCCCAACGGCAGCGGCAAGTCGAGCCTGCTGCGCATGCTGGCCGGCCTGCTGAAGCCGTTCCGCGGCCGGCTCGCCTGGGACGACCTGGAGGTGCGCGACGAGCCGGACCAGCACCGTCGCCGCATCCACTACGTCGGCCACCTCGACGCCGTGAAGCCGGTGCTGAGCGCCCTGGAGAACCTCGCCTTCTGGGCGCGCCTGGGCGGCGCCGCGGATCCGCAGGCGCACGCGCTGGACGCGCTGACCCGCTTCGGCGTGCCGCACATCGCGCCGGTGCCGGGCCGCTACCTGTCGGCCGGGCAGAAGCGCCGCCTCAACCTGGCCCGCATCCTGGCCGCCCCGGCGCCGCTGTGGCTGCTGGACGAGCCGACGGTGGCGCTCGACCGCGCCGCGGTGCGCCTGCTGGAGGGCATCATCGCCGAGCACCGCGCCGCCGGCGGCATGGTGATGCTGTCCACCCACGCCGACATCGCGCTGCCGGGCCACCGGGTCCTGCAGCTCGACGAGTTCAGTCCCGTCTCCCACGACGACGAGGACGAAGAGGACCATTTGGTTGACGACGGGGAGCACGCCGTATGAACCGCTTCCTCGCCCTCGTCGGGCGCGACCTGCACCTGGCGCTGCGCCAGGGGTCCGACGCCACCATCGCGGTGATGTTCTTCGTGCTGTGCGTGGTGCTGTTCCCCTTCGGCGTCGGGCCGGAGCCGAACATCCTCGCGCGCATCGCCGCCGGCGTGATCTGGGTGGCGGCGCTGCTCGCCTCGCTGCTGTCGCTGGAGCGGCTGTTCCAGAACGACTACGAGGACGGCTCGCTGGAGCTGCTGTCGCTGACCGCGCTGCCGCTGGAGGCCGTGGTGCTGGCCAAGACGCTGGCGCACTGGCTGGTCACCGGCGTGCCGCTGCTGGTCGCGGCGCCGCTGCTGGCGGTGCTGCTGAACATGGAGGCCGGCGGCTTCGGCGTGCTGGTGCTGACGCTGGCCATCGGCACGCCGATCCTCAGCCTGATCGGCTCCATCGGCGCGGCGCTGACGCTGGGGGCGCGGCGCGGCGGCGTGCTGATCTCGCTGCTGATCCTGCCGCTCTACATCCCCGTGCTGATCTTCGGCGCCGGCGCCATCGACGCCGCCGTCACCGGCCTGACGCCCCGCCCGCACCTGCTGCTGCTCGCCGGCATCCTGGCCGGCTGCCTGCCGCTGGCCCCCTGGGCGGGGGCGGCGGCGCTGCGGCAGGCGCTGGAGTAGCGGTCAACGGAGATCGCCGATGCCGACCACGCTTCCGGCGATCATTGGGAAACGTAAAGGCAGGCGGGCGAAGCGTGCATCAGCCGTAACGACGGAGACGCCCTTCCTGAGCGCCAAGGCCAGATACAGGCAATCGTAGATGGGATGGTCGAAGTCGTTGGCCAAGCCCTGCGCCTCGACCAGCAGCTCGGAGTCCCGGATAAGGTCCAGCGGGCTTCTGCGGAGATCCTGGATACCGGTGAACGCATCGATTCGGGATATTTCCCCGCGTCGAACATGCTTCCACAGAATATTTGCGCACTCGACCTCGATCAGTTCGGGCGCAATCAGATTTCGCCCTTCGCACAACCTTTCCGCGATCTCGCTGTCCGGCTCGGGGATCAGCCATTTCACAGCCACGCTGGCATCGACGACGATCGTCGGCCCGAGGCTGTTCACGACTCACCCCCAAGGCCGCTGCGTTCTGCGCGCATCTCGCTGGAAATCGCGCCGCTGTCTGAAAAGACCCTGCCCCCGTACCCTGCGCGCCGTTGGCGCATGCGTTCCCAGAAATCCGCTTGTGCCGGTTGCACCGTCTCCGCCAGGATCAGCCGCGCCTCCTCCTCCAGCGAACGGCCGGCGACCGAGGCGCGCTCCTCCAGCGCCTGCATCAGCGAGTCATCGACGTTGCGGATCGTGATGTTGCCCACGGGAGCCTCCCTGCCACGCAGAAGCAATGTCGCGCCCCCTGCCCAAACGGTCAACCGCTCCCAAAACTGACGAAGGTCAAGGCAACCCCCTCGCGCTCGGGCCAGTGTGCGCTTATATCGTCCGTCAGTCGGCCGAAGAGACAGGGTTACCATGCACCGTTTCGCCAACCCCGCCCGTTTTCTGCGCATCGCGGCCGCGGTCCTGCCGTGGAGCGCGGGGGCCACCGTCGTGCTGCTGGTGCTGGGGCTGTACCTCAGCCTGCTCGGCTCGCCGCCGGACTACCAGCAGGGCGAGACGGTGCGCATCATGTACATCCACGTGCCGGCCGCCTGGATGAGCCTGTTCGTCTACACCAACATGGCCATCGCCGCCG
>NZ_JBOZRT010000113.1:0-8024 GCF_050789165.1 Azospirillum sp. | reverse complement strand
CCCTACCAGACCGGCCACCCGGCGCAACACCTCTCTTCAGCTTAAAGTAGCATCCCGCGCAGCACCGGTCAGGACGAGCACGTCACGAACAAATTCTTATTCCATGCTTATTCACAGAGTGGCACTACATCGCCCCCGGCAAGCCGATGCAGAACGGCTTCGTGGAGAGCTTCAATGGGCGGCTTCGGGATGAATGCCTGAACGAGACGCTGTTCGCGTCGCTGCCTCACGCCCGAGCCGCCCTGGCCACCTGGAAGGAGGACTACAACCATGTCCGGCCGCACTCCGGTCTCGGCAGCGCCACGCCCGCCGAAGTCGCCGCGGCCACAACGCAAGCCGGGCCGGGGCATGCCCCGGCCCGGCTTGCTATCACCGCCCGCTTCGGGCATCATAACTCATAGAGACTCTGCCAATGACCGGAGGAAACTTCGGTCTCAGGTCAGCTGCGGAGATGGCGGCCGACCGCGCCCGCTGGCCCGACTGATCGATCCTCCCCGGTTTTGCAACCGATTATTGAAATCCACACGATTTAATTGCACGTTCATCGCTTCATCCGATTTTTGACGGGACTTGACATCAGCAGTGGATTGTCGGGTTTGTGATCAGGAGATGTAAGGCGTGAAGAAGCAGGCGGGTAATCGGGCAAGAAGCGGGAGAAGGGCTGCCTCCCCGCCAAAGACCAGACTGAAGAGCAGGAGCGCCGCTCCGACAGGCGCCGCCATGGCCGCCGGCGAGCTGGTCGCGGAGGGACGCCGCCGCAGCGCCGAAGGCGATCTCAAGGGCGCATTGGAGGCGTTCGAGGCTGCGATTCCCTTCAAGGGCAACGACCCCGAGTTCCTGTTCGAGGTGGCCGGTCTGCTGCGCCAGTCAAACATGCACGCCGAGGCTCTGCCGATTTACGACGCCCTGGCCGCCGCCCTGCCGGACTCCCTGCCGGTTCTGCACAACCGGGCCAACTGTCTGGCCGATCTCGGCCGCGCGCAGGAGGCGGTGATCGCCTTCCGCGACATTCTCACGCGTCATCCCGATGGGGCCTCGTCGTGGGCCGGCCTGGGCGACGCCGCCTTCGTCTCCGGCAGCCCGTACCTTGGAAAGCGGGCCTACAGCCGGGCGATCGCGCTGGATCCGAAGCGGCCGGCCAGCTACATCAATTTCGCCGAGGCGCTGGTGGCCGACGCCGTCGGCGACGACGAGCAGGAACGTGCGGTGACGCTGTTGCGCCGAGCCATCGCGCTGGTGCCGGACGATTCGATGCTGCGTTATAACCTGGCCCGGTCGCTGCTGTCCCTGGGGCGGTTCGCCGAGGGGTGGACGCAGTACGAGGGGCGCCTCCACCCCGCCGGCCGGAACTATGTCGTGCGCGCCATTCCCTGCCCACGCTGGCGCGGCGAGCCCCTGGCCGGGCGCCACCTCTTCGTCTGCGGCGAGCAGGGGATTGGCGACCAGCTCTGGCTGCTGCCCTTCGTCCGCGAGGCTGCGGCGCAGGCCGGCCACGTGACTCTGGACGTCGCACCCAAGCTGGTTCCGTTGGTCAGCCGCAGCCTTCCGGAGGTGACGGTCCGTCCCATGCAGATCGAAAAGCGCGACGGGACGTGGCATGCGCTCGGTGAGAGCCGGACCGGGCCGGAGCGCGCCGACCTGTTCATCGAAGCCGGCAGCCTTCCGCTCTTTCTCTGGGATCGGATGGTCGGCCGGCCGGTGGAGCCGGTCCTCAAGCCCGACCCGGCCCTCGCCGAACGTTGGCGGCACCGTCTGGACGAGAAGGGGCCGGGGCTGCGCGTCGGGATCTGCTGGCGCTCCCCGCTCTCCGGGCGGGAGCGCTCGCCGGAATACCTACCGCTCGACACGTGGCGGCCGATCTTCGACGCTCTCTCCCGGGCAGAGGGTGGGCCGGTCCGCGTGTACTGCTTCCAGCACGGCGACGTCGAGCACGAGATCGCGCAGGCTCCGCGGTCCGTGGGGATGGAGGTTGTCCGGTTCCCGGATCTCGATCTCTGGGACGACCTGCACGGCACCGCCGCGGTGATGGCGAACATGGATCTGGTGATCACCGCGCTGACGTCCACCGCCCGGATTGCGGCCGGGCTCGGTATTCCCACCCTGGTCCTGATGAAGACGCCGTACTTCGTGGCGCCATCGGACGGCCGGGATCCGACGCACCCGACGCTGGAACCTGTCTTCCAAGTTCCCGGCCGCGTCTGGCCGGAAGGCATCGTCGGCGAGGTCGCCGCGCGCCTGGCCACCCGCCTGAAGGGGTGAGGGGTGTCCGCCTCAGCCGGCGGCGATGTCGACGCCCTTCGAGCGGAGGATGTCGATCAGGTTGCCGACCGTGGCTGCGCCCGCCATCTCGTCGGTGCGGAAGGTCACGCCGTAGGCGTCCTCGATCGCGACGATCAGGTTGATGTGGTTGAAGGAATCCCACCCCTTCACGTCCTTCGCGGTGAGATCGCAGTGGACGACCAGCGTGTCGTCGCGGAAGACGCTGCGGAAGATGGACTGGAAACGGTCGAGGCTCATGGCGGTCCGTCAGGTTACGATGAAGGCGGCCAGACGCGGCACGGGCTCGTCCGCCCTCGGTTCATAGGCGATGTCCTCCTGGTGGTCGAGGACGCGGAACCCGGCATCGGCAAGCTGGTCGCGGATCTCTTCCCAGGAATTGTACAGGTAGATGTGGTCGGTGTTGGCCGAGGTGATCACCGTCGCGATGAAGCCGGTGCCGCCGGGCCGCAGCATGCGGCGCAGACTGCGCAGGAAGGCCGGCGGATCCTCCAGGTGTTCGAGCACGTCCGCCGACACGATGAACGGCCACGTCTCGTCCACCGGCTCGGCGATCATGTCGCGCAGCGTGCCGGCCCAGCGGTCCCGCACGCCGAACCGCTCCAGGTGGCGGGCGGTGTAGTCCAGGGAATGCGCGCTGATGTCGAACGCGTGCCCCCGCACGTCGGGAGCCAGGGATAGCAGCTGCCGGCTGTAGAAGCCGCTGCCCACCCCCACCTCGCAGAAGCGTTGGTCGCCGGAGGCGAGGACCAGCGCTGCGAAGCGGTTGTGGAAATAGCGCAGCTGGCTGAAGTAGTGCGGCCACAGGTAATGGCTCAGCAGGATCCCCGGCGCGTACAGGGAATTCACGTATTCTTCGTTGTGGTAGACCTGCGCGGCGGCTTCGGCGTAGGTCTTGGCGGCGTAGACCCGCTCCGTCTCGAAGCGCTTCTGCAGCTTGGCCATCTCCAGCGAGAAGCCGACGTAGCCCTTGATTGCCAGCTCCATGGCCGCGTCGTCGCCGCCGAAGAACCGCGACAGGAATACCTCGAAGGCGTCCTCCCACTCCCGGCCGAAGCGGGCACGACCCTTGCCGACAGCGCCGGCCATGAAGGGGGCCACGTGGGCCAGCGCCGCCTCGAAGCGCGCAATGGTCGGAAGAGCGGGGAGGGTCATGATGCCTCGGACAGGACGCGGACGTGCCGATTGCCGGCGTAGGGAACGGCGGTGTCGTACCGGTACAGCCCGCTCCCGGTGCGCTCGAACCCCAAATCCGGATAGAGGCCCGCCACCGGCTGATTGCGGTCCGATGGCACGTGCTCGCCAACGATCCAGCGTACGCCGCGCGCCGCGGCCCAGTCCACCAGCGTCGCGAACATCGCCCGCTCGACCGCCCGCCCCATGACCCGGCAGGACAGCACCCAGGTGTCGATGCGGCAGGAACTCTGCCCCTCCGGCACGGCGATCAGCACGCCGGTGATGCCGTTGTCCCCAAAACGGTCGGCGACCCGGCAGCAGCGTGCGAAGCCGCCGGGGGCGTCAGCCATCGCCCGCACCGCGGCCAAAGCGTGGCGCCGGCCCGTCAGGTTGAACTGGTTGGTTTTAGCGATGAGCTGCACCGCGCGCTCAATGGTGGCGGCGTCGATGGGCAGCATCTCGGCCGAGAGGTCCAGCGAGTCGAGGAAGCCGGCGAGGTCGGGCGCGCCCTGTGCCGCCTCCCGCCGCGCCCGGTTCTCGCGGTAGTGCCGCTGCCGGTCGCGGTCCTCGCCGGTGGCGAAGGGTGTGGCGAATAGGCCGGAGCGGACCAGGAAGGGCACATACTCCTCCGGTACCGTCGGTAGCTCGGGAACGGTCACCTCCGGCAGCGCGGCGCGCACCTCAGCCCGCTCGAAGGGTGAGTCGTCGAGGAAGGCGACGGACGCCAAGCCGAGGTTCAGCTCCGCCGCAACCGCGCGCAGGTTGGCCGACTTCGGCTCCCAGTTGGCGCAAACGCAGGCGAAGTCGTCCCAGCCCAGCAGCATCTCCCGCCGCTCGCGGAAGACGGCCTGGACATCCTCCGGGTTGTTCTTCGACACGGCGGCGAGCACGAGTCCGCGGCTGGCGAGGTGCTTCAGGTAGGCTTGCAGGCGGATGAAGGGGCCGCCGCCGCCGTGGACGTCCAGCGCCAAGCCGTGGCAGCCGTCCTCGCCGACGATTCCGCCCCACAGCAGGTTGTCGAGATCGCACGCCACCAGCTTGACCGTGCGGACGGTGCCCGCGGCGAGGCTGCGCCCGATCCCGCGCCCAAGCGCGGCGAGCGCCGTCGGGTGGCACGGCAGCTTGGCGTGATACCAGAAGCGGGGGGCGTACCAAGCGGCCGCCCCGACCTCCAGCAGGGTGGGGAGTGGGTCGATGACCAGCACGCGATCGTCCAGCGCGGCCCGGATGTCCGCCACCACGCCGGCCCGCCACGCGGCGACCGGGGCGTCGGGATCCCACTCCTCCTCCAGCGGTTCGGGCAGCACGACGGCGATGCGGGCCTCGCTGCGGCTGCGGATGGCGGCGGCGACCGCGGCGAGATCGTCCGCCACGCCGTCGCGCAGCGTGGTGCCGGCGGAGGTGAGCCCGAGGCTGGACAGGACGAGGACCGCGACGTCCCAGCCGCCGGTGTAGAAATCGGATCCGGGGTCGAAGAACAGCGGGCCGAACTGGTTCGCGGGCGCGTCCGCGACGGTGGCGACGACGCCGGCCGCCAGCGCGCCCTCGCGAACGCCGGCCGCCATAGGGCGCAGCGTCGCGTTGCCGGCCAGATACACCCTGAGCGTCGGCGCCGTCGGCGGGGGCAAAGAGTCGTCACCGGCCATGTAAAGGCGCCTTCGGCCGCGGTCTGGGACTGATGAACAGGATTTTCATGGGCCGATAATTTCCCGCGTGGTCGCGGAGGCACAGGCACCGTAGGGTCGACACGGTTAACAACCCGTCAATACGGCGCGTTTCCCTTCCGGCGCAACGGCTTAAAGGTAATAGCCCAGCCAATTCATGGAGGACAGGCGGTCGGCGTCCCCCGGACCGGCGACTTGGTCGTGCGTGGCCGTCGGGCCGTCGAACGGCACCCTGCCGTAGACGAACGGCGGCGGTTCGGCGAGGAGCAGCCAGGGGTCGTCGCGCAGCCGGCGCATGCCGGTCTCGAAGGCGTGGCGGTAGTCGGCCGCGAACACCTCGGACCGCCCCAGCGGCGCCCGGAGGATGCCCCCGGCGGCGTCCAGCGCGTCGGCAAAGCGGTGGAAATCGTAGGGAATGCCCATGAACTCCGGATAGCGGACGGTGGCGAAGTAGCGGCGGGTCAACCGCTGCCCGCCGACGATCGGCTGCCACTTCAGCAGCTTGTTGTAGCAGTAGGGCAGCTGGCAGGCGGCCTCCAGGTGGTGGACGCCGCCGATGGCGTAGTAACGGTCGAGCCCGATCACCAGGGTCCTGGCCCCGGCCTCGAGAAGCCGCGCGAAGGGGGACTCGGGGCCGTAGGCGCTGGTGCCGTTGTCCGAGCAGATCCGCGCGGCGTTCGCCCCGTAGGCCGTCAGGGACAGCAGGGGATGCACCGAGCGGACCGCGCCGGGGCGGGTGCGCACGTGCTCGGGGAAGAGGCCCATCGGCGTCGGCGTCTCCTCCAGCACGAAGTCGATGTCGAAGCGGGCGACCTGCGTCGTGTAGGTGGGGACGACCAGGGTCCCGGACGGGCCGAGCACGTCCATGATCGCGCCCAGATAGGCGTCGCAGAACGCGTCGCGGTCGCCGGCCCCCTCCACCATCCCGACCGTGCGCAGATCGGTGTAGGCGAAGACGACCTGTCCCCGTCCGATTCCGACGGCGGCGAGGGCGGCGCGGATGTCGTCGGCGGTCACGGAGCGCATCCCGGCCCGCGCGTGTCAGTGCCCGCCCAAGTGGGACAGCAGGGCCTCATCGGTTCCCTGGTCCACGGGCTTGGGCTGGCGTTCCCGCCGCTCGGCCAGCCCGAGCACGCAGAGTTCGTCGAAGAACTGCCGGACCTGGAAGAAGTCCAGCCCAAGAGTCTGGGCGAGGTCCTGGCAGGAGCTCCGCCCATCCGTCAGCATCAGCAGGCGGTGGCTGCCCGCCGACGTGGCCAGCGCCGGCACCTTCGCCTGCAGGTCGGGGTAGCGCGACAGGTAGAGCGGGCCGTCGAACCGGCGCTCCGGCACGTAGTCGGTCTCCAGAACCTCGACGATCCGGCCCAGGATCCACAGGCTTTCCTGCACGTGATAATGATTCACGTGCGTGAGGTCGTCGGTGTTGTAGTGGTATTCGCGGTGCATCAGCCGGCCGAGCCCGATCGTCGGGATGTCGAAGCCGGGGCCGTCGTAAAACATCTCGTCGTTGCCCCACAGCGCGCGGCTCGGCCGGTCGATCAGCAGCGGCCGGTGCGACGAGAACACGTTGTGCGCGACATGGTCGATGCGGGAATTCCCGCGGACGGACCGCTGGAAGCCGATCGGCTCGTGGGTTGTCAGCATGTCCAGGTAGATGCCGAACTTCAGGTTCGCGATGGTCTCCGGCTCGGCCTTGGCCAGGTAGGCGGCGGCGGCGAAATACTCCGGCCCGTAGAGGAAGCGGTAGGAATAGCGCCGCCACGGACGGGCCTTGAGCTGGTGGAACAGCTCGTTGGCGACGGCGATGCAGCCGATGCCGTCGCTGACCAGCGCCGGGTGACAGGTGTGCGCCATGATGAAGACGGTGTCCGGCAACTCGCCGGGCAGAAAGGCGTCCACGACCTTCAGCGTGCCGTCGGTGTCGAGGTCGGCGTCGATCTCCACCTCGTACTGCGGGTCGGTGAGCGTCTCGACCAGCCGGTACGGCAGGCTGAAGCCCCACTGCCGCACCGCCGGCTTGTAGCCGTTGCGGTAGTAGTAGAGGAACTCGTCGGGGCGCGATGGATCGGTCTGGACATGGTTGGCGAGCAGGTCTTCGCGGCTGACGGTGCCGCGGAAGCCGACCGAATGGGTCCAGAGATACAGGGGATTGTCGGCGAAATCGCACAGCACCGTGCCGTCGAGCCTCCGCAGCTGTCCCTTGCGGACATGCCAGTGGCTGGGCATCGTCCAGTTCAGGCACACCTCGCCGCTTTTCGCCTCGATCACGCGGGCACCGAGCTGCTCGGCGAGGTAGCGCGCCAGAATGTCCGTGTCGGCGTTGACCGCCGACCGGTTCAGCTTCCAGTGCGGTTCCAAAAGTTCGTTCACCCGCCGGACATCGAAGTCACTGCGGACCGGCATCGGGTACAGGAAGCTGGAGCGGGAACCCGGCTGCGGAGCCATCACCATTTACGCATACCCTCTGCAACACCCCATTTTTTCTAGGGGTTTGACTGTGCCGCCGGTTGGTGCGGCCCGGTGTGGAACCCTATCAGCATGCGAGACCGCCGTAAACCTGGGGGGCTGACGTGGCGGCTCCAGGCGGAGAAGTGAGGAGACAAAACCGGGGCGGCGCCGCCCGCCGCCCCGGTATCGGCTACAGCCAGAAGTTCCCTGCGGTGAGCACATGCGATCCGCTCAGCACGATGGTCAGGTCGGGTAGGCCGTCAGCATCGACGTCACCCTGGACCAAGGTGAAGCCGCTGTAGCTGTTGTCGTACATCAACTGCCCGGCCGTACCGGTGAACCCACTATTGCCAATGAAGATGAGAATTTGTTCGTGACGTGCTCGTCCTGACCGGTGCTGCGCGGGATGCTACTTTAAGCTGAAGAGAGGTGTTGCGCCGGGTGGCCGGTCTGGTAGGG
>NZ_JBOZRT010000112.1:0-4904 GCF_050789165.1 Azospirillum sp. | reverse complement strand
CCCAGGGCCTGCTGTACATGATGGAGGCGGTCTACAACGCCTCCGGCCTCGGCCTGCCGATCGTGATGACGCTGGGCAACCGGGCCATCGGCGCGCCAATCAACATCTGGAACGATCACAGCGACGCCATGTCCATGCGCGACGCCGGCTGGATCATGCTGTTCGCCGAGACCAACCAGGAGGCCGTGGACCTGCACATCCAGGCCTTCAAGCTGGCCGAGGAGCTGTCCTGCCCGGTCACGGTCAACGTCGACGGCTTCATCCTGACCCACGCGGTCGAGCGGGTGGACATCCCCGACCAGGAGCAGGTCGACCGCTTCCTGCCGGCGTTCGAGCCGCAGCAGGTGCTGGACACCGCCGACCCCGTCTCCATGGGCGCCATGGTCGGGCCGGAGGCGTTCACCGAGGTGCGCTACCTCGCCCACCACAAGCAGATGGTGGCGCTCGACCGTATCCCGGAGATCGCCAAGGAGTTCAAGGAGATCTTCGGCCGCGAGTCCGGCGGCTTGGTGCGCACCTACCGCGCCGAGGACGCCGAGACCATCGTCGTCGCCATGGGCTCGGTGATGGGCACCATCAAGGACACCATCGACGAGATGCGCGACGCCGGGCACAAGGTCGGCGCCCTCTACATCGGCGCCTTCCGCCCCTTCCCGCTGGAGCAGGTGCGCGACGCGCTGCTGGGCGCCAAGCGCGTGGTGGTGCTGGAGAAGAACCTCGCCGTCGGCATGGGCGGCGTGCTGGCCAGCCACGTCCGCATGGCGCTGCGCGGCCACCACAGCCGCGTCTACACGCTGATCGCCGGCCTCGGCGGCCGTCCGATCACCCGCGCCGGGATCAAGGGCTTCCTGGAGAACGTCGAGAGCGAGCCGCACTTCGACCTGCACTTCCTCGACCTCAAGCGCGACGTGGTGGACGCCGAGATCGCCCGCATGGGCGAGACGCGCCGCTCCGGACCGATCGCCGAGAACATCCTGCGCCACATGGGCGCGGACGCGCAGAACGTGCTGTGAGGGAGGGCTGAGGAATGACCCAGACCGTCAAGTTCTACCAGACCGGCACGCTGACCGTCGGCAACCGCCTGCTCGACCCCGAGACGCGGACCGTGCAGTCGTCCGAGGACCGCTCCAACGCCATCACCTGCGGCCACCGCGCCTGCCAGGGGTGCGGTGAGGCGCTGGGCGCCCGCTACGCCATCGACACGGCGATGAAGGCGACCGACGGCAAGGTGATCTGCGTGAACGCCACCGGCTGCCTGGAGGTGTTCACCACGCCGTACCCCGAGACCTCCTGGCAGGTTCCCTGGATCCATTCGCTGTTCGGCAACGCCGCGGCGGTGGCGACCGGCGTGGCCGCGGCCATGCGCGTCAAGGGCAAGGCGACCACCCGCGTCATCGCCCAGGGCGGCGACGGCGGCACCACCGACATCGGCTTCGGCTGTCTGTCCGGCATGTTCGAGCGCAACGACGACGTGCTCTACATCTGCTACGACAACGAAGCCTACATGAACACCGGCGTGCAGCGCTCCTCGGCCACGCCGCCGGCCGCCCGCACCGCCACCACGCCGGCGGTGGGCGAGCAGCCGGGCAACGTCTTCGGCACCGGCAAGAACGTGCCGCTGATCGCCATGGCGCACAACATCCCTTACGTCGCCACCGCCTCCGTCGCCGACCTGCACGACCTGGAGCGCAAGGTGACCAAGGCGATGTCGATCCGGGGTGCCCGCTACATCCAGATCATGGTGCCCTGCCCGCTCGGCTGGGGCACGCTCAGCCACGACACCATCAAGCTGGCGCGGCTCGCCATGGAAAGCGGCATCTGGCCGCTGTTCGAGGCCGAGCACGGCGTGGTCACCGCGTCGCGCGCCATCCGCCGCAAGGTGCCGGTGGCCGAGTACCTGAAGCCGCAGCGCCGCTTCGCCCACCTGTTCAAGGCCGACAACCCGCACGCCGCGGAATCGCTGCGCCGCTTCCAGGCGATGGCCGACGAGAACTGCCGCCGCTACAACCTGATCCGTGACGAGGAGGCCGTCTGATGACCAACGACCGTCCTGGCAACCGCCCCTTCGCCATCACGCTCGACGTCGGCACCTCGCTGGCCAACCACACCGGGTCCTGGCGGACGGTGAAGCCCGTCTACAACGACCATCTGCCGCCCTGCAACAAGCAGTGCCCGGCCGGCGAGAACATCCAGGCCTGGCTGTTCCACGCCGAGAGCGGCGACTACAAGGCCGCCTGGGAGCAGCTGGTGCAGGACAACCCGCTGCCCGCCATCATGGGCCGCGCCTGCTATCACACCTGCGAAAGCGCCTGCAACCGCGCCCAACTCGACCAGCCGGTGAGCATCCACTCGGTGGAGCGCTTCCTCGGCGACCTCGCCATCCGCGAGGGCTGGAAGGTCGCCCCCGGCCCGGCGTCCGGCAAGACGGTGCTGGTGATCGGCGCCGGCCCGTCCGGCCTATCGGCCGCCTACCACCTCGCCCGGCTGGGGCATAAGGTGGTGATCGCCGAGGCCGGGCCGAAGGCCGGCGGTATGATGCGCTTCGGCATCCCCAGCTACCGCGTGCCGCGCGACGTGCTGGACGCCGAGGTGCAGCGCATCCTCGACATGGGCGTCGAGCTGCGGCTCAACACCAAGGTCGACGACATCCCCGCGACGATGCAGGCGGAGGGCTTCGACGCCTGCTTCGCCGCGGTCGGCGCGCATCTGGCCAAGCGCGTGGACATCCCGGCCGGCGGCGCCGGGCAGATACTCGACGCCGTCAGCGTGCTGCGCAGCATGGAGGTGGGCGCCGAGGCGCCGAAGCTCGGCCGCCGCGTGGTGGTCTACGGCGGCGGCAACACCGCCGTGGACGTGGCCCGCACCGCCAAGCGCCTGGGCGCCGAGGAGGCGGTCATCGTCTACCGCCGCACCCGCGAGCAGATGCCGGCGCACGACTTCGAGGTGGAGGAGGCGCTGGAGGAAGGCGTCGCCCTGCACTGGCTGCGCACCATCAAGAGCATGGACGAGGGCGAACTGCTGGTCGAGAAGATGGCTCTCGACGAGCAGGGGTGGCCGCAGCCGACCGGCGAGTTCGAGAAGCTGGAGGGCGATACGCTCATCCTGGCGCTCGGCCAGGACGTCGACACCACGGTGATCGAGAAGGTGCCGGGCGTCGAGGTCAACAAGGACCGTACCATCAAGGTCGGCCCCGACCTGCAGACCGGCTATCCCGGCCTGTTCTGCGGCGGCGACATGGTGCCGTCGGAGCGCACGGTGACGGTCGCCGTCGGCCACGGCAAGAAGGCGGCCCGCCACATCGACGCCTACCTGCGCGGCACCGCCTACGAGCCCGCCGGCAAGCGCCCGGTGGCCGAGTACGACCGCCTGAACACCTGGTACTACACCGACGCCCCGCAGACGGTGCAGCCGACGCTGGACCTGCTGCGCCGCCAGACCACCTTCGACGAGGTCAAGGGCGGGCTGGACGAGCACACCGCCCTGTTCGAGGCGCGGCGCTGCCTGTCCTGCGGCAACTGCTTCGAGTGCGACAACTGCTTTGGCGTCTGCCCCGACAACGCGGTGATCAAGCTCGGCCCCGGCAAGCGGTTCGAGTTCAACTACGACTTCTGCAAGGGCTGCGGCGTCTGCGCCGCGGAATGCCCCTGCGGCGCCATCGACATGGTGGCGGAAGAGGTGTGACCAAAGTCCCTCCCTCGCCTCCGGCGGGGGAGGTCAGGTGGGGGCAGCGGCCAGTCCGGGAGACATTGGATTCTCGGACCCGCCGCTGCCCCCACCCATCCTCCCCCAGCGGGGCTGGGGGAGGGGTAAACGCCAGGGGGCACGGTGCGGCGGACTCCTCAGAGCGCGTCCTTCAGCTCCGGCAGCGCCTTGAACAGGTCGGCGACGAGGCCGTAGTCGGCGACCTGGAAGATCGGCGCCTCCTCGTCCTTGTTGATGGCGACGATCACCTTGCTGTCCTTCATGCCGGCGAGGTGCTGGATGGCCCCGGAGATGCCCACCGCGATGTACAGGTCCGGCGCCACGATCTTGCCGGTCTGCCCGACCTGGTAGTCGTTCGGCACGTACCCGGCGTCCACCGCCGCGCGGCTCGCCCCCACCGCCGCGCCCAGCTTGTCGGCCACCGCTTCCAGCAGAGGGAAGTTCTCCCCCGACTGCATGCCCCGCCCGCCGGAGATCACCACCCGCGCCGCGGTCAGCTCCGGACGCTCCGACTTCGACAGCTCCGCCGACACGAACGACGACACGCCCGGATCGGCCACCGCCGCCAGCGCCTCCACCGGCGCCGAACCGGTCTCCGCCACCGGGTCGAAGGCGGTGGTGCGCACCGTGATGACCTTGATGGCGTCCGCGGACCGCACCGTGGCGATGGCGTTGCCGGCGTAGATCGGCCGCTCGAAGGTGTCCGGCGCCACCACGGCGGTGATCTCGGAAATCTGCGCCACGTCGAGCAGGGCCGCCACGCGCGGCAGCGCGTTCTTGCCCGTCGAGGTCGCCGCCGCCAGCACGTGGCCGTAGCTCGGCGCGAAGCTCACCAGCAGAGCGGCCAGCGGCTCGGCCAACTGGTGCGCGTACGCCGCGTCCTCGGCCAGCAGCACCTTCGAGACGCCCTCCGCCCTGGCGGCGGCGTCGGCCGCGGCGCGCGCACCCTGCCCAGCGACCAGCACGTGGACCTCGCCGCCGATCTGGCGGGCGGCGGCGATGACGGACAGCGTGGCGCGCTTGAGCGTCGCGGTGTCGTGTTCGGCAAGGACCAGGATCGCCATGTCAGATCACCCGCGCTTCGGTCTTGAGCGTGTCCACGAGGGCGGCCACGTCGGCCACCTTGATGCCGGCCTTGCGCTTCGGCGGCTCGGCCACCTTCAGCGTCGTCAGC
The DNA here is from genome assembly GCF_050789165.1 of Azospirillum sp. Lineage (NCBI taxonomy): Bacteria > Pseudomonadati > Pseudomonadota > Alphaproteobacteria > Rhodospirillales > Azospirillaceae > Azospirillum > Azospirillum sp. Next base: position 28 of record NZ_JBOZRT010000112.1, on the reverse strand, counting down.
CGCGGCGCCACGTCCACGCCGAGCGTGT